>NZ_RZQE01000122.1:0-13485 GCF_004022955.1 Mesorhizobium sp. M7A.F.Ca.US.002.01.1.1
CGTTACAGCTTTGAGCATCGGGGCATAGTGCAACGGCGTCAGCGCCGACAGCGTGATCTGATCGCTTGCAATCAGCTGCTCGCCAAGCCAGCTTTCGATCAGCGCCACCTCCCCTTCCGACGCCAGCCAGGCGGCGCTCAGCATGACCGAGTGAAAGCCGAACGGCCGTTCGCAGCTGAATTCGGCAGGCAGCCCGCTGCTGGTGTAGAGCACATGGTCACCGGAGACGTTGCCATTGACATAGCCCTGGCTGTCCTTGGTGTAGTCGCGCGCCATCGCATTCAGGTTGCGCCACGCCAATCCGGCATGACCGGCCGGAATTTTCCTGAAGGTGCGCGACGTCACATCGTCGAAACCGATCGTTTCGAGAGCGGCATCGGTGGCAATGCCGGCGCGTTGCGCGGACAGCAGGCCGAGATCCGCCGAGTAGGGCGACAGCGTCAGCCGCCGCTCCAAGCCTTCGCCACTGATGCTGACCGTGTCGGCTTCTTCAGCCAGGTCGAAGCTGAAGACGGCACCCGGCGCCAGTGTCCGCGTCTCCAGGACGTGCCCGTCCCCCGACACGGAGAGGGTCGCGGGTCCATCGCCGGCAACGCGCCCGCTGACGCGGCGCGGCGGCGCCAGACCGACCGGCAGCAGCATCTCCTGTGATACCATCCCGGCCGGCGAACCCGGCAGCGGCAGGAAGTGTCGGGACTGAATGTCGTTTTCGCTTTTCGCCTGCCAGCCGGGCGGCACCGAAACCACAAAGCGCCAGTTGCCCGGCTTGCGGATCACGGCCTTTCTGCCTTTCACCGACATGGGGAAATTGGCAAAGCCGGCATTGTTGGTGCGCGCGGACGCGGCGAGCTTGCCGGCTTTATCATACAGCCGCACCATGATCCCGGCCATCGGCCGGTCTCCGGCGCCGTATTTGCCGTCGCGATCGACATCGAAATAGACGAAGGACGAGTAATTGAGCATGCCCCCGCGGCCGCTCCAGTCGGTGCGGACGGCATAGTCGGCAGCCGGATTGGTCTGCCGCCGTCCCTTGCGGCGGCTGCGCTTCCGCCACAGCCGCCAGGACACGACAGCTGCCGCAAGCACCACAAGGGCGGCGAACAGTATCTCGACAGCGCCCAAGTCAGGCATGGAGCCTCCTTTCACAGATCTCGTGGAGGATTGCGTTCATGGGCGATCCGGCTGCGTTGGAATACTTTGCCGACAGGTTATTGCATGTCGGCCAAAAGCGAACCCGGGTTTGGGACAGCGACATGCATCAAGACAAAAGACTTAAAGCGCGTTGCATGGATCCGTTCAAGCGCGACGCATGAAAGCAGTCGCCTTACTTCAATTCCACCCACACCGGCGCATGGTCGCTGGCACCGTCCTCGCCGCGCACGTCGCGGTCGATGCCGGCGGCGGTCAGGCGGCGTGCCAGTTTCTTCGACAGCAGGATGTGATCGAGCCGGAGGCCCGCATCGCGCGGCCAGCGGTTGCGGCGATAGTCCCAGAATGTGTAAAGCGTTTCCTTCGGATGCTTCTTGCGCAGGGCATCAAGCCAACCCTGGTCGAGCAGGCGCCGGAACGACGCCCGGCTTTCCGGCTGCACCAGCGCGTTGTCGTCATAGGAGCGGGTGGCGTAGATATCGCGCGGCTCGGGCACGATGTTGTAGTCGCCGGCCAGCACCACCGGCAGGCCGGTGTCGAGCAACTGTTCGGCATGCGCCTCCAGCCGCGCGTGCCAGGCGAGCTTGTAGGCGAATTTCGGGCCGGGCTGGGGATTGCCGTTCGGCGCATAGAGGCAAGCGACGACAATGCCATTCACCGCCGCCTCGATGTAGCGGCTCTGCCTGTCGGCTTCGTCGCCGGGCAAGGCATCGCGGGTCAACACGGGCTCGGCACTCCGCGCCAGGATGGCAACGCCGTTCCAGGTCGGCTCGCCCTTCCACACCGCGCCATAGCCGGCCGCCGCCAATGCCGAGCGCGGAAACTGCATGTCGCGTGCCTTCAGCTCCTGCAGGCACACGACATCGGGCTTTGCCACAGCCAGCCATGCCAGCAGGTTTTCAAGCCGGCTGTTGATGTTGTTGATGTTGAAGGAGGCGATCTTCATCGAAGGTCAGGAAACGATCCGACCCGACCACGCCTTCACCGTCTCGGCCAGCGTCTTCAGATGGTCGGCGGCCGAAAATCCCGAAATGCTCTTGCGCGGTTTCAGATCATGGTCGCCGTCCTCCAGCCAGATCACCTCGATGCGATCGGAAAGGTCATAAGTCGCAACCTCGTCCCTGGTGCCGAACTCGTCGCGGGTGCCCTGGAAGATCAGCGTCGGCGTCTTCAGATCGGCGAGGTGTTTGGTCCGCAATTGATCGGGCTTGGCCGGCGGATGGAAGGGATAGCCGAGGCACAGCAGGCCTGAAATCTCGCCCTTGGCAAACATCTCGTCGGCAACCATCGAGGCGACGCGCCCGCCCATCGACTTGCCGCCGATGACGAGCGGGCCGGTCACGCCCTTCGCCCTGAGGTCGGCTATCGCCTTGATATATTCCGGGTTGACCGTCTCGGCCCGCGGCGGCGGCTTGCGGTGGCCATAGCGGCGGGCAGCCATATAGTGGAACTCGAAGCGCGCGACCTGGAAGCCGGCTTCGGCCAGCGCCTTGGCGGTGGCGGTCATCGAGGGGGAATCCATCGACGCTCCGGCGCCGTGAGCGAGCAGGATGGTGACGGGGGCGGCATCGTGGCCATCGAAGAGGAATGTGGTCATGGGGCGGCCTTGCTGGAGAGGTCGAGTTCCGTCACACTCCCCTCTGTCCTGCCGGACATCTCCCCCGCAAGCGGGGAGATTGCGCGCTCAACCGCTTTCGCCAATCTCCCACTTTGCAAGCAGGAACGGGACGCCCAAGCTGCCGATCTCCCCCCTTGCGGGGGAGATGGCCGGCAGGCCAGAGGGGGGTGTTCAAGCGCCAGCATCCCTCACCCCGCCGTACGCGCCAACTGCAGATCCACGAACTGCACGCCCTTGGCCGCCACCCGCGACCACTCGGACTCCGCATCGAGTTCGAGATAGCGCACCCACAGCCGCCGCGCCTCCGGCAGATCGCCGGCGTCGAATTCGAGCCGGGCGAGGTTGAACACCGGATCGGCATAGTTTTTGTCGAGCGCGATCGCTTTCTGCAGGTGCCTTCGCGCCGAGGCCTCGCGGCCCTGCTCGCTCATCAGCCCAGCGAGGTTGAACCAGGCCTCGACGAAGGCCGGATCGAGTTTTATCGCATTGATATAATCGTGCGCGGCGTCCGCCGCGTGGCCGCCGGCGCGCAGGCAGTTGGCGCGGTTGAAGGCGGCAATCGCATCGCTCGGATCGATGGCGAGACAGCGCTGGTAGAGTGCGGCTGCCCCATCATGGTCGCCACCCTCCTCCGCCGTTTCGGCCTCGGCAAACAACTCTTCCAGTGTTTCGTCGCCTGCCGAACCGGCGCTGCCCAAATCGAACAGAAGCTGTCCGTCGAGTTCGCTCTGGCCGCCTTCGAGATAGATCGCATCGGCGCGCCCATGCTGCGAGCCGACATTGAGCGACTTGGCGGTCAGCGACGCCACCGGGCCGGAGCGGTGGACGGAGCGCGCGATCGCCCCCCATGTCGCGCCGCCGGCGACGAGCCCGGCATATTTGCGCGCCAGGATCAGGTCGCGGAAGGAATAGGGTTCTGCGTCATGCTCGAACGCATCGAACAGTGACAACAAATCGAGCTCGGCGCCGGATAGCCGCGACTGATCGATCAGCGATTGCCGCGACAGCGAAGACGCTTCCGGTGTCTTCATCAGTCCGAGAAGGCGCAGGAATCCGTTCTCGCTGATCAGCGTCCGCCCGGCCCCGCGCTCGGCGGCGACACGGCGCTCGATCTCGGCATCGCCGTTCCTGGAGAGCCCGGCCTTAGCGAGCAGCGTGCGGCCGCACACGACATGCGTGGTGCGCCTGGTGACGCCGCGCCGCAGCTGGCCGTGCTGGCGTTCGACTTCACGCGCGGCCAGTCTGAGCGGAAACGCCGCCAGCGCGCCGATGGTGCCGAAAACAGCGCCGGTCGGTGCCGTCATTTCTTGCTCTTGCCGACCGCCTTCAGCAGATTGGCCTTCAGCGGATTTTCAGCAGCACCACCCGCTGCCGCTTTCTTTGCAGCTGGCTTGGCAACCTCGTCGGCCTTGCTCTTCGACTTGGCCGGCGGCTTCGATTGCGACAGGCTCGCCTTCAGCGCATCCATCAGGTTGATGACATTGCCGCGCTCCGGTGCCGCCGCAATGATCGGCTTGTGGCCTTTCAGCTTCTCGCGGATCATCATCATGAGTGCCGCCTCGTAGCGGTCCTCATAATTCTTCGGATCGAAGGTGGTTTCCTTCTGCTTGATCAGCGCTTCGGCGAGCTGCAGCATTTCGGGGTCGGGCTTGCCAGCTGGAATATTGCCAAAATATTCAGCCGTCCCGCGCACTTCGTTCGGGTTCCTCAAGGTGCACACGAACATGCCGTTCTCGCGCGCGCCGATCGTCACCACGCGCTCGCGGCTCGACAGCACAAGGCGGGCGATGGCGAGCTTGCCGGATTTGCGCATCGCTTCGCGCAACACGGCGAAGGTTTCCTCCGCCATCGCGCCGTCGGGCGCCATGTAGTAGGGCGCGTCCTGGTAGATGACGTCGACCTCGTCCTCGTCGACGAAAGCCTCGATGTTCATCGTATGGTTGGATTCGATGCGCACCGCGTCGAGGTCTGCATCATCGATGATGATGTACTGCTTGTCCTCGTATTCGTAACCCTTGACCAGATCAGCACGCTCGACGAGCCCTAGTTCGGGGTCGACCGGCTTCATGTTGATGCGGTTATGGGTCTTCTTGTGCAACTGGTTGAACGAGATGCGCTCGCTGGCGCTGGTGGCGGGATACAACCGCACCGGACAGCTCACGAGGCTGAGTTTGAGGTAACCTTTCCAACTTGCCCTGGGCGCCATGAAACACTCCTACGCGGTCATGCACTGACATTTTAGCTTGAGCATGATCTTCTCCGAAAACCGGTTCCCACTTTTCGGGATCATACTCTCTGCAGCGCTTTCGTCCGAAGGACGATTGGCGCCGCGCAAATCCTACACCGACCCCACACGATACAGGCAAATCCCTGACGAAATCTTTTAGGACGCCTAAGGGTCGCAGGCGAAGGATAATTCAAATTGTACGAAGCGTCGATCATACTCTTCGTCGTCTTCGGGCTAAGCAAGGAGCGAAGCGACGCGGCGCATAACCTAGGATGACGAGCGCAGGGTCGGCAAATCCCGCGCGAACTCGTCGATCTCGGCCCACGGATCGCCCGACGTCGCCAGCAGGCCTGGCAGCGACGAATAATTCAAATCCTGCGGCGCATCGATGGATTCGAGGTCGCTCCAGCTGACCGGCGTCGAGGCCGGCAGATTGGTGCGGGCGCGCAAGGAGTAAGGTGCTGCGGAGGTGTGGCCGCGCGCATTGCGGTGGTAGTCGATGAAGATGCGCTTCTTGCGGTTGTCCTTGCCCATGGTGGTGGTGAAAGTATCAGGCGCCGTTGTCGCCAGATGCGTGGCGATCGCGCTGGTTGCCTGGTGCAGTTTCTTCCAGTTCTGCTTGCCTGTCACAGGTACCGTGATGTGGATGCCGCTGCCGCCGGAGGTCTTGGCGAACGGCACCAGCCCCAGGCGCCCCAATTCGTCCTTGATGTGCACGGCGGCCTCGACCACCTCGCGCCAGGCGATCCCCTCTCCCGGATCGAGGTCGAGGACGATCTGGTCGGGTCTGTCGAGGCTGGCGCGGTGGGTGCCCCAGGTGTGGAACTCGACGACGCCGAACTGCGCCAGCGCCAGATACCCTTTCGCGCCTTCGACCGAGAGATAGGATTTGGTTTCGCCCTCGGAATTTGTCGCCTCGAATGTCACCACCGAGGGCGGCATGCCGGTGAAGGCGTGGCGCTGGAAGAAGCAATCCTTCGGCAGGCCGGTCGGGCAGCGCACCAGCGACACCGGCCGGCCGAGAATGTGCGGCAGCATGAAATCGCCGACCAGCGCGTAATAGACGGCGATGTCGAGCTTGGTCGGGCCGGTCTTGCCGAACAGCCGGCGCGTCGGGTTGGTCACCCAGATGGTGGCAAGGTCAGCCTCGGCGATCAGCCGCTTGCGTGTCGAGGATACCGGCGTCGACAGGCCGACATCCCTCAAACCGCGGAAGACGCCGTGGCGCAGTGCGTTGTCCGCTGTGCGGTTGGCGTAGTGGATGCGCGCCGACAGCAGCGGCCGCACCCAGTTCATCTCGCGCATGATCTCGCGCGGAACGCCCTCGGGCGCGGTGGCGCCTTCCCGCAGCGGCTCCAGCCTGGCGAGCAATTCACCGGCTGTGGCGGCATCGAAACCGGTGCCGACCTTGCCGCGATAATGCAATTCACCGCCCTCGAACTCTGCCATTCCGAGCGCCGCCAGCCCTTCGGCCGCATCGGAGATGGTGAAGCCGGCGATGACGAAGTCGTCCGACAGCAGCGCCTTGGTCTTGGTCCAGCTTTTGCTTCGGCCGCTCTGATAGATGGCCGTGGCGCGCTTGGAGACGACACCCTCCAGCCCCAGTTCCGACGCCTGGTCGTAGAGCCCCTGCCCCGAGCCCTCGACATGGTCGGAGAACTGGATGGCGGAATTGGCGCCGAGGCCCGACAGCATCTGCGCGAGCAGCGCCTTGCGCCGGACCAGCGGCGCCTTGGTCAGGTCCCAGCCGTCGAGATGGAGAAGATCGAAGGCGTAGAAATGGAGCTTGCTGCCGGCGCCCTCGGCCAGCGCATCCTGCAGCAGCGCGAAACGGCTGATGCCCCGGGCGTCGAGCACCACGATCTCGCCATCGATGATGGCGTCGCGGCACGGCAGTTTGGCGAACGCATGCGGCAGGTCGCCATAACGCTTCGTCCAGTCGATGCCGCCACGGGTGATCAGCTTGACCACGCCGTCAGTGAGATGCGCCATGGTGCGGTAGCCGTCGAATTTGATCTCGTGCAGCCAGACTTGTTTGGTGTCTTCGCCATCGGGTGGTTTTGGCACCTGCGTCGCCAGCTGCGGCTCGATACGGGCAAGCATGGGGGCCTTGAAGGCGCCCGGCAGCGTGCCGGGCTTCAGCGATCCCTGTCTGGGCGCGGGTTTGGCGGCGGGCTTTGCCGGCGCCGCCAGCTCCTCGATGCGCAATCCGGATTTGACGCTCTCCGGCCGGGCCGTGAGGATGTCAAGCGCGGTGTCGGCGGCGAGGTCGCGCTCCTTGAACAGCAGCCAGTTCTTCTTGTTTTCGTCCTCGCCGGGTTTCGGTTTCAGCCGTGTCAGCATCCAGCCGCCATTGAGCTTGTCGCCGGCCAGCCGGAACTTGAAGGCGCCGGTGCGCAAGCTCTTTTCGACATCGTCCATCGGCGCCCAGCTGCCGGTGTCCCAGACGATCATCGGCCCGCCGCCATACTCGCCTTCGGGAATGACACCCTCGAAGTCGATATATTCGAGCGGATGATCCTCGGTCTCGACCGCCAGCCTTTTGTCGGCCGGATTGAGCGAAGGCCCGCGCGGCACCGCCCAGCTCTTCAAGACATCGCCGACCTGCAGTCGCAGATCATAATGGTCTGCGGTGGCGTGGTGCTTGTGCACGACGAAGCGGTTACCGTCGCTGCTGACGAGCCCGCCAACCGGCTCCGGCGTCTTGGCGAATTCGCGTTTGGCGCGATAGGCTTTGAGCTTTGGTGGAGTTGTCATCGCAAAGATCGAAGCACGGCGGCCAGGAACAAGCCAGTCACGCTCTCAATCGTCAGCGGCCGGCGTCAACTCGAGCTCCGCCGGCGACAGCCCTTGCTGCAACTGGCTCAGCCGGAATTCGTCGACCCAATAGGCCTCGCCATCGACCAGAACCCGGGCTTGGTAGGTGCCCTCCGAAAAACGCTGCTCGGTGATGTAGACCTTGTGACGATCGAGCGCTTTGCGCACCGCGGCGCGTTTGGAATTCTGACCTGTGACGGGACTGAACATGACACTGCCCTCGGTCGCCTGACACGCAACACGGCCGCTGTCGGCGGCCTTGCGACTGGCTCCAAGGATGCCGGAGACGAGGTGTCCTGTCAATTTTCGTGGCAGTGCAGGTTGCAGTCCGGTTAAATTTTGCAGTCTTTTGAAGATGCTCGGGTCTCGGCCTGAATCACGATGTGAAGCGCGCGAAGACGAAGCCGCGCGTGATCGTGCCTGTTGCCGCCAGCCTACGAAGCGGCCGGCATACCCGAATGAGTGGATTTTCGGACTTCCCCGATGAGATCGAGTGTCGCTGCCGCGACCTCGGCAACCTGAAGCCGCTGCACACAATAGACCCCACCGGGGTTGTTTTCTTTACAAACACCTGGAGCGATGCATGGACAGGGCATGACCGGCTGGAGCGTCCGGTTCGGGACACCGAACGGGCCCCATTGCTCGGGCGACGTCAGGCCGTACAACCCCACCGCTGGAGTTCCGACAGATGCCGCGATGTGCATCGGGCCGCTCTCATTGCCTAGAAAGATTGATGCTTCGGCCAACAATGCCGTCAGGACTTCAAGCGAGGCCTTTCCGACGACACTGGCGACCGGCGACGCTGCCACTTCAAGGATCCTTTGCGCGGCAAGCCCCTCGTCCGGCCCACCAACGAGCAGAGATCGCAACCCGGTTTTGGCGTATACCTCGTCGATGACCGCAGCAAAATGTTGCGGCGGCCAACAACGCCCTTCGAACCTAGCGCCGGCATGCACGGCCACATATGACTTCTTTGCCAAAGCGTTTTCCGCAAGAATCCTGGCACACTCTTCCTGGGCGGTCCCGTTCGGCTGCAGCCGAGGCGTTGGGTCCTGACAATCCAACCCAAGCGCGTGGAGTGGAGACAGGTTCCTGTAGAGATAATGGGGGCCACCCTGTCCGAAAGTCGCGGCGAGAACGTTTGCAAGCTGGATTTCCCAGAACTTCATCGGATGCTCGGAAGGATCGAAGCCGACGCGAAGTGGAGCGCCGATCAAACGATGCATTATCCGCGAGGTTTTTGAATCGGCAAGGTCGATGCTAAGATCGAATTTTCGACGCCGCAGATCAGAGATGACGCCACGATAGTCGCTCAAACGCTTGAGCAGAGTCCTTCCTCTGCCGCGGGATTCAAAGCCAACGGCAACATCGGCGATCCCTTGCGCGACGATGAACTGCTTGAGTCCCGGCGCACAAAGCATGGTTACCGATGCTTGTGGATAAGAAAGACGCAGATTGCGAACCAAAGCAGATGTCAGAACGACATCTCCAATGTACTTCGTTTGAATAATGAGGATGGAACGAATCCCATCTCCTAAACTTGCATTCATCGAGATGATCTGCCGAAAACGCCAATTTGAGAAAATCTGCCGACGACACTCATTTCTGAACGTCAAGCGCGCTTTCAAATATAGAGCCAACCAACCCTGTCAACAACCTTGCCGGCCTTGGTGCCTCTTTGCATCGGTCGTCGGCAGGACCGGCAAACGCTCGTCCTCAGTCCTTCAATCGCCGCAAGCGGCGCGTCAGGCCCTGAACGGCTTTGAGCAGCCGTGGGCGCGACCGCGTCATGCCTTCGACCCGGCTGCGCAGCAGAATGGCTGCGTTCGCAGCCCTGCCCCGCACCGTCACCGGTTCGCAGATCTCGGCCAGAACCGAACTCGCGGCACCAATATGTTGCTTGTAGCCCTGGCCGCCGACCGACAGGTCGAAATAGTCGAAGCCCCGCTCGCATCCCCACATCATCAGCTTGCCCATCGTCGTCAGGCCGGGTGAGACATTGGCGACCGCATTCTGGTCGATGCCCAGCAGGAGGGCGTGAAGTGTGCCTTTTCTGACCAGCACATAGATGGAGGCGAGCCAGGCTTCACCGACGCGTAGACCGAAGAGCCGCACCGATCCATTCGACAGGCCTTGCAGCGCCGCGGCGCGGTAGAAATCGACGACCGGGACCTGCGTCAGGAGATCGAAACGCCCAAGCTCACGAAAACGCTTCAGCCGCAGTTCCAGCAGCACATCCAGGAGCTCCTCGGTCAGATCCGGCGTGTCGGCCTCGACCAGAGCGAGGCCCCCAAGCTGTTCGAAGCCGCGGCAATGCTTGCGGAAGGCCTTGGCAAAGGACGGCTTGCAGATCCGCTTGATGAGCGTCTCCGGGTCGCCATGCAGGACGAGGCCGGAGGTGACCTGGATGGAGTCGCGCGCCACCGAAAGCAGTGCCAGCGGATTGACCAGGCCGTGGATCTGCTGCGGGATCCCGGCGATATGGATGCGATCCGCCGGTGGCAGAACGGCACGGACCGCCGCCCACATGGCGTCGGCACTCTGCCTGGTCCACGCTCTCCCATCCGCCAGCAGCGGCACCGAGTAGTCGCACACGCGGCAGCTCAGCCATTCGATGACGTGGTGGCCGAGGGCCCGGCGCCGCATCAGCGGCAGCAGCATGGCCGGCGCGCCGGTCACGGCGTCACTCACCTCGATGACGACCAGGTCCGCGTCCTTGGGCATCAGCCGTGCGGCGATTCCTTCGACCCAGGCATAGTGCTGATGGGCAGTGCAGACGCCGTGCGCCTCAAGCAGCAGCCATAGCAGCCTTACGGTATCGAAACTGGTGTGCAGCCGAGCCGTGAAGTGCGCGGTTGCATCAGCGTTGGCGACAGTCGGGGAAAACCGCCCACCGGGCAAATCCCTTATCGGAGTCGTTCGCGCCGCGTAGCTTGCCACATGCTTCTCCCGTCATTCCGATCCCCCACGCAGGCGCCGCAAGTCCCGCATCAGTCCCTGGAGCCTCTTCAGCAGCCGAGGTTTGGAGCGCACGAACACCTCGGTCCGGTTGCGGACCTCGATGGCTGCGCTCACGGCGCTGCCTCGCACCGTAATCCCGTGGCAAAGCTCGCGCAGGCCCGAACCCACGGCACCCATATGTTCCTTATAACTCTGGTTGCCGACCGACAGGTCGAAATAATCGAAACCGCGGCCGCGCGCCCAACTCATCAACTTGCCCATGATCAGAAGTCCCGGCGAGACATTGGGCACCGCGCCCTGATCGATTGAGATCAGCAGAGCATGAACGGTGACTTGATGGATCAGCAGGTATTGTACCGCGATCAGAGCTTCACCAACACGCAACCCGAAGAGCCGCACCGATCCATCCGACAGGCCCTCGAGAGCGGCGTTTCGATAGAAATCGACAGCCGTCGCCTGTGTCAGCAGGTCGAAGCGGCCCAGTTCGCGAAAGCGGCTGAGCCGCATCCGGACCAGGCCGCCGAAGATGACCTCCACCAGGGCCGGCGTGTTGGCTTCGACCAGTTCCACGTCGCCAAGCCGTTCGAGGCGGCGCCAGTCCTTGTTGAAGGCCTTGACGAAGGATGGCCGGCATAGGCGCTTGAGCACGGTTTCCGGGTCGCCGTCGATGGCGAGGCCGAAGCTGGTATGCAGGGAATCGCGCGTGGCTGCGAGCAAGGCCAGAGGGTTGGCGATGCCGCTGATCGATTGCGGAATTCCCGTGATCTGGATGCGGTCCGCCGGCGGCAGCACGGAACGCACCGCAGCCCACGCGGCCTGCGCCGATTGCATCGTCCACGGGCTGGCATCGGCCAGCAGCGGTGCCGAATAGTCGCAAACGCCACAGCTCAGCCATTCGATCACCCGATGGCGGAAGGCCGGCCGCCGTATCAGCGGCACCAGCATTCGCGGCGCGCCCGTCACGGCATCGTTTACCTCCACGATGAGCAGTTCCGCACCTTCCGGCATTAGCCGCGCGACGATCCCCTCGGCCCAGGCATAATTCTGGTGGGCGGTGCACACACCGTCCGCCTGGAGGCGCAGCCAGAGCGGCCTCACCGCTTCCAAGCTGGTGTGGAGCCGCGCCGTGTAGGCATCGATGGCGACGACGGTGGCCGGATGGGAGGACTGGCCATCGGGCGAGCCGGTCACCGCAGCAATTTGCACCGCCTGGACTGCCATGTTTTTTCCTATCGCTTTGCCGTAGCGAACGGCAGCGTCCGCCGCCACGCGCCCAACCGGCTGTCGCGCGCCTCATCGGGATGCTCGATATTCCACATGCGGTGATGCGCGAAATACCACGATGCCACGAGCACGAACATCTCCGAGACGGCGGAACCCAACAACGCCCACGGCGGAGACGCGATTGCCAGCAGGGCCGCGATCAGCGCCAGCCCGACGACCGCGCCGCCCGTGGTGATGAACGCGACGATCCGAAAATCGCCGAGTATCTCAAGCACGATGCGGGGCATGATATAGAGCATGATCGGGACAAAATTCGCGATCACGAAAAGCCCGATGAACCAGGTCGAAGCGTCCTGGAGAGCCTGGGATTTTATCATCGGCAGGACGAACATGATCGCACATCCATAAGCAAGGCCGCCGAGCCCCATGACGAGCGCCCAGATCTTGGCCTGCGTCCAGACACGGCCTGTTTCATTGTTCCGCATCAGCCTGGCGAGATCCGGCTGCGTCATGTTGACGAATGCAAGGCTGATGATGCGCAGCGGAGCAAACAGCACCAGAACCGCCGCCAGCGGTGCGTAGGCGGCTGGCCCGGCAATGCCGGCGACCAGCAGCGCCAGACATTGACCCTGGATGTTGGTGGTGGTCGCGCTGAATGCCGACCAGCGCAGTTGGGGCCAGAGCCTGACATAGCGTCGGCGCGTCGGCATGCGGAAGCTGATGCGAAGCGAGCGCCGAGCCAGGCGGACCAGGACGAAAATGCCGAACACATTTGCGGCTGCAAGTGCATAGAATACGGTCTGCAGCGGGTCTTGGACCAACCAGATCGACAGCCCGGTCAGGACACAGCCGGCGACTGTAAAAGCGCCATCGCTGATGGAGACGACAACCTGCTGGCGCCGTGCGAAGAAAGCCGTGCGCATATGGCTGCGCAACGACCAGGCACCGACGAAGCAGCCGGCGGCAATTCCGCTTGGATCTCCAAGGACATGCATCAGAACAGCCGTGCCGACGGCCATCAGCAACGCCACGATCAGCGCCGCCGTTCCGAACGCCACGTCATAGGTATCGACGCCGGCGCTGTTGGTGCTCTTGCTCATCCAGATGCTGGCGGGAACAGCGGTGAGCGACCTGATATAGGACAGGCCGACCCCGCCCATCACCATGCCGATGGCGAAGAGGCCGTAGCCCTGCGCCGACAGCATGTGCAACAGCATGATGTTGAGGGCGAAATGAAAGCCGCTCTGCATCGCCTCGCCGCCGATCATCAGCACGAGGCGTCGAACCAGATGGCTCGGAAACGCTAACTTCACGGCCGTGTCTCCGCTGCGCGGGCAGCGGGCGCCCTGCCCGGCCGCGCGATGGTCGTCTTCAGCTTTTCGGCGGCGATCGCGGTGATCGCCGCGGCCGCGACCGGCTCGCTGAAGATCGCCTCATAGCGCGCGCGCCCGGCAGCGACAAACCCGCGCCAGGCCTCAGGGGCGAGGAT
>NZ_RZQE01000123.1:0-13376 GCF_004022955.1 Mesorhizobium sp. M7A.F.Ca.US.002.01.1.1
CTGGTACATGGACGGCAAGATCCAGATCGACCCGATGATCACCCACACGCTCAAGCTTGAGGACATCAACAAGGGTTTCGATCTCATGCATGAGGGCAAATCGATCAGAAGCGTCGTGGTTTACTGACCGGCTCACACGACACGCCCGCGTCGAAGGCTCTGTGTTCCCAAAATACCGTGCCTCCCCGACATCGGGCGTTGGGCCGGCGGCGCGACTGACATTCCGGATGTCCGCGCCGCCGGTCGGTTCGACCCCACCTGATCCGCCCGGGTTGCCGCGATCATGGTCGATGCCGTAGACACCGGCCCATTGGCGTTTGAAATCCGTGGAGAGGGAATATGCCGGAACCCATGAAGACCATCTCCCAGGCAAAATCCCTTGGCGGAGTGCAGGGCATCTATTCGCACCTGTCGACGAGTTGCTGCTGCGACATGACGTTTGCCGTTTTCGTGCCTCCACAGGCCCGGGAAACGCCTCGCCCCGTGGTGTGGTATTTGTCGGGACTGACCTGCACCCATCAAAATGTCATGGACAAAGGCGAATACAGGCGCATGGCCGCCGAACTTGGCCTGATCGTCGTCTGTCCAGACACCAGTCCGCGCGGCGCCGACATCCCTGATGACAAGGACAATTGGCAGTTTGGCGGCGGCGCCGGCTTTTATCTTGATGCAACGCAGGAGCCTTATGCGAAGAACTACCGGATGTATTCCTACCTCGTCGAGGAACTACCCACGCTGATCGCCGCTAATTTTCCGGCAGACATGTCGCGCCAAGCCATAACGGGCCATTCGATGGGCGGACACGGCGCGCTGACGATTGCTTTGAAAAACCCGCAGCGGTTCAGGAGTTGCTCGGCATTTGCGCCGATCGTGCAGCCAAGCGCTGCCGGCTGGTCAAGGCCGGCTTTCGAAAAATATCTCGGCACGGATGAGGCCTCGTGGCGGGCCTACGACGCTACTTCGCTTGTTGAAGACGGGCGCCGCTTCCCGGAATTTCTCGTCGATCAGGGAACATCGGACGGGTTCCTGAATGACGGGCTGAGACCCTGGCTTTTGGAGGCGGCCTGCGCCAAAGCCGGCATTCCGCTGACGTTGCGCATGCAGGACGGATACGACCATTCGTATTTCTTCATTTCGACATTCATGGACGACCATTTGAGATGGCATGCGGAACGGCTTGCATAGGTCGAGGTCCGAGCGATGCAATCGGATTAATCCTCGTCCAAGCGAGGAACGCGTTACTCTTTCTCGTCTCTACCGGGGCGAGGAACACGATGGCGCCGCATTGAAATTATTGAACAATTTCAACAGGAAGCGCTACCAACGCGTATAAATTTTTAGCCATTTCAATGGTTTAACTGGATTTTGGTAGCGGGAGAGGGACTTGAACCCCCGACCCCAGGATTATGATTCCCGTGCTCTAACCAACTGAGCTACCCCGCCAGGGCGGCGAAAGACCCGAAATCCGCCTCAAATCGAAAGGCATGTCGGGGGCGTTCGCCAAGGTCGCGCGGATATAAGGTTGGGAGGGCGAGCCTGTCAAGCTTCGAAGCAACCGGCTTGCCGGCTTATCGTCATTATCGAAAAGCTTTGCCGCGGCGACATTTGGTTGTCGCCGCCGGGGTTGAGTTCGAAGGGGCACGTCGCTATGTCTCGGCCACGAGTTTTTAGAGTTTGAAACAGATGAAGCCGCGCATAGCAGTCCTCGGTTGCGGATACTGGGGCAGCAACCACATCCGCACTCTCAAGGCGCTCGGCGCGCTGCACGCGGTCTCCGATACCAACCGGGCCCGCGCGGAAGGCTTTGCCAGCGAGCAGGACTGCCTGGCGATCGAGCCGGACCAGCTGTTCGTCCGCGACGATATCGACGCCATCGTCATGGCGCTGCCGCCGCAGTTCCATGCCGACCTTGCGGTACGTGCCGTCGAGAACGGCAAGGACGTGCTGGTGGAAAAGCCGATCGCGCTGACGGTGGCGGATGCCGAGCGTGCGGTGCAGGCGGCCAAGGACAATGGCCGCGTCTTCATGGTCGGCCATGTCCTGCGGTTCCACCCCGCCTTCGAGACGCTGAAGGGGCTGATCGACAAGGGCGAACTCGGGGAGGTCCGCTACATCCACTCTCACCGGCTCGGCCTCGGCAAGTTCCACACAGAGAACGACGCGCTGTGGGACCTGGCGCCGCACGATCTGTCGATGATCCTGGCGATCACCGGCACGGAGCCGATCGAGGTGCGCGGCGAGGGGGCCGCCCTGCTCGACAATCTCAGCGACTTCGCGCATCTGCACATGCGCTTCCCCAACGGCCTGCGCAGCCATCTTTTCACCTCGCGTCTCAATCCCTATCGCGAGCGGCGGCTGACCGTGGTCGGCACCAAGGCAATGGCGGTGTTCGACGACGTCGAGCCATGGGAACGCAAGCTGGCCGTCTACCGCCACGCGGTGTGGCAGGACAGCGGCCAATGGGCCTTCACCACCAATGAGCCGTCCTATGTCGCGGTTGCCCAGGGCATGCCGCTGACGCGCGAGCTGGAGCATTTCATCCAGTGCATCGAGACGCGTGCCGAACCGCGTACCAGCGGCGAGGAAGCGATCAGGGTGCTGCGCATCCTGACCGCCGGCACGGTCACCCACACCAAGTCGAATTCCTGAAGCGCGGATTATTCGGCAGGAAACTTATTCGGCAAGAATCTTATTCCGCGGGAATCCTATTCCGCGGGAATCTGGGCCGGCCGGGCGGCAAGCCGGGTCAGCATGGCCTCGGCCTCGGCGCCACGCTCCGATCGCTCGATGAAGCCGCCGCCGAACACGCGGGCCTCGTTGCCGTCATCGGAGTAGAGCACGCAGGCCTGGCCCGGCGCGATGCCGGACTCGCCGTCGACCAGCTCCACCCATGTGGCACCGGCACGATGATGCAGCACGGCCGGGCGCGGCGGCCGCGTCGAGCGGACCTTGGCGAACAGTTCCAGGCCGCCGGCAGGGACGTCTGTGAGCGGTCCGTCGCCCAGCCAGTTCATATTGCGCAGATAGATCTTGTGCGTCTCCAGCGCCTCGCGCGGGCCAACCACGACGCGAGCCCGGTCGGCATCGAGATGGACGACGTAAAGCGGCTCGCCGGAAGCGATGCCGATGCCACGGCGCTGGCCGATCGTGTAGCGCAGGATGCCCTCATGGCGGCCGAGCACGCGGCCGTCGATGTGGACGATGTCGCCCGGATTGGCCGCAGTTGGCTTCAGCTTGGCGATGATGTCGGAATACTTGCCCTGCGGCACGAAGCAGATGTCCTGGCTGTCCTGCTTGGTGGCAACCGCCAGCCCCATCTCCTCGGCGATGGCGCGAACCTGAGGCTTCGACAGGCCGCCGAGGGGAAAGCGCAGATAATCGATTTGCGCCTGCGTGGTGGCGAACAGGAAATAGCTCTGGTCACGCTCGGCGTCGACCGGACGGTAGAGCGCGCGCTGGGCGCCATTGGCGCCGGAACGGATGTAGTGGCCGGTGGCCAGCGCGTCGGCGCCGAGCTCCTTGGCGGTGGCCAGGAGGTCGGCGAACTTCACCGTCTGGTTGCAGGAAACGCACGGGATCGGCGTCTCGCCGGCGACGTAGCTTTCGGCGAAGGGATCGATGACCGCCTTGCGGAAGCGTTCCTCGTAGTCGAGCACATAATGGGGGATGCCGAGCGTCTCGGAGACACGGCGGGCATCGTCGATGTCCTGCCCCGCGCAGCATGAGCCGGCCCGGTGCGTCGCCGCGCCGTGGTCGTAGAGCTGCAAGGTGACGCCGACAACGTCGTAGCCCTCGCGTTTCAGCAGGCCGGCGACGACCGATGAATCGACACCGCCGGACATGGCGACGACGATGCGGGTGTTTTCGGGACGTCCGGGAAGATCGAGACTGTTCATGATGCTTTCGTTCTGCGCGGCGCCTCAATGCCAATGTCGAGAATATAGGTCAAGCTTTACCGGCGCGCCAGCGTGCAGGGCGATTCACCGTTTGTGGCCGATCTTCGCCAATGGATGCATTTTCCCCCGGCAAATCAGGGTTTGCGGGCAGATGTTTCAAATGCCGGCGAAAAGACTAACGCGGCGTTCATGATCCTTACCTAGTCATTAGGGTCTGCTTAGGCAATTTTTAAAGCTGTGGCGGTAACGTGGCGGGGATTGGGTCTTTGAGTTTTTTGTAGAGAGTACGATGACCGATCTGGTTAGACCGAGAGTCAAATATGTTATCGGGCCTGACGGCAGCCCTCTTACGATTGCCGATCTGCCGCCGACCAATACACGTCGCTGGGTTATCCGGCGTAAGGCGGAAGTGGTTGCGGCCGTGCGCGGCGGGCTTTTGAGCTTGGACGAGGCATGCCAACGCTACAAGCTCACCACCGAGGAATTCCTGTCCTGGCAGGCGTCGATCGACGAATACGGCCTTGCCGGGCTGCGCACGACACGCATCCAGCAATACCGGCACTGACCGTTGCGAATTTAGATGAAGGGCGCGGCTAACCCCGCGCCCTTCTGTTTTTCACGGTCACCGTTCCGCTCAGAGCGACAGCACAACCTTGCCGATCGGCTTGGTGGCAAGGAAGGCGTGAGCGGCCCCCGCCTGGTCCAGTGGGAAGCTCTTCGCCACATGGACGGTGATCTTGTTGGCATCGATCAACCGAGCCAGTTCCAGCAGGCCCTCCCTGTCGGGCACGACCGACATACGCTCGACCCGAATATCGCGCGCACTGGCCTGCGCCCTGGTGTCGTCGCTGACATCGAGCAATGACACCAGCACGCCGCCACGCTTGAGCACCTTCAGTGAGCGTTGGGCGTGGTCGCCCCCCATTGGATCCAGCACCAGATCGATGTCGCGAACCTGGTCGGTGAAATCGCCCTTGGTGTAGTCGATGACCTCGTCGGCGCCAAGTTTGCGGACGAAATCGAGCTTGCCCGGGCTGGCCGTGGCGACGACGTAGGCGCCGCGCGCCTTGGCGATCTGCACCGCCAGATGACCGACGCCGCCGGCTCCCGCATGCACCAATACGCGCTGCCCCGATTTCAGCCCGCCGTGGCGAACAAGCCCTTGCCAGGCGGTGAGGCCGGCCAGCGGCAAGGCGCCTGCCTCGAGGTGGCCCGCGCCCTTCGGCTTCAGTGTGATTTGATCGGCAGGTACGGCAACCAACTCGGCATAGGCGGCGGCCTGCTTGGGAAAGCGCGGCATCCCGAACACCTCGTCGCCGATCTTGAAGCCGGTGACGCCGGCGCCGAGTGCTTCGACAGTTCCCGAGATATCCCAACCCAGGATGAAGGGCGGCTCGCCGAGCAAGGGGTAGTAGCCGGCACGGACGGCGCCATCGACCGGATTGATGCCCGCGGCCTTGACACCGACCAGCACTTCGCCGGCCTCTGGCGTGGGATCGGGCTGATCGGCGATGACAAGGACGTCGGGTCCGCCGACGGAATTCTGGATAGCGGCACGCATTGAGATGTCTCCTGCTCGGTTGATGCCACTATCATTTGGATAGTAATAGCCCCTTGTCCAGTATGTACCTTCCTGATACATACGCACCTCATGGATAGTGAAGATGATTGCGGTTTCGGCTATGACGCGTTCCGGCGGACGTGTCCTTCGCACACGGTGCTGGAGATGCTGGCCAGCAAATGGGTCTATCTGGTGGTTTGCGCGCTGCGCAAAGGCCGGCTGCGCAATGGCGAGCTTGCCCGGAAGCTTGACGGCATCACGCCGAAGATGCTGACGCAGACGCTGCGCGTGCTCGAGCGCGACGGATTGGTACGGCGCGAGATCTTTCCGGTCATTCCGCCGCGCGTCGAATATGAATTGACCGAGCTCGGTCAGAACCTGGCGGGACTGCTTACCCAGATCAGGTCATGGGCGGAGCAGCATGCGCCGGATATCAAGGATGCCCGTGCAAAGGCAATTGCCGAGAATGAAGGGGATTGGGCCGCGTAGGGCGGTTTTCATTCTTCTGGGCGTATTCCCGCCGGGCCGCAAGCCGCGACAATGCGCCAGTCCGATGGCGAGCGTTGACGTCGCCAAGGGCAGGGTTTTAGCCGATCATGGCGCTGCGGCCACCGACTTCGGCTTCGCGGATCTTCGTGTCGCGCGATTCCAGCATTTCCGCTTTGGAAAGCTCCGCTTCAGCTTCGCCGAGTAATGATTCGGCGGCGCTTCGCTGCTGGGCGAGGTCGCTTTGGGAATTCCTGAGATTGTCGCGGCGCAGGCGAGCCGCCTTGGCGAAGGTCGGATAGGCGAAATGGTTGATGTCGGTGATGCCGGCCTTCTTTTCCTCGGCGGTAATCTGAAGCTCCAGCTCGACGGCCATGCGTTCGAACTCGGCGATCATCATGTCGAGCTGCAGCAGCTGCCGCCGCTTCTCATTCACCTGAAACTGTTTCAGCCGAACGAGGTTTTCACGTGACTTCATGATTCGGTACTCCCGGAAACGCACACCCGCACTTATCGTCCAAACCACCTGGAAACGCCCAGGCCGCACCCGTGTCCACCGGCTTTCCCCCAACTATGGGAAACAAAACCCTAAAGTTTTTTGCCGGCGGTAACCATTCGTTTACGGGCATTGTTAATCATACGGGTCAGGACTTAAGGCCGGGTAAAAATTCCGGCCACCGATGCGGAAGCGACGTCGATGAGTCCCTGGAGTCGCTTAGTCCAGGTTGTTAATGTGTTGCATTAGGAATTTGGTTCTGAGATTCGTTATTAGATTCAAGAGGGTGTAGAAAGAGGTTAAAAAATCTGGTACCGTCATGGACGGGAAATTAGGATTTGTTAACCATTCAATGGCAGCCTCTGCACAAGGCAACCACTGCTCCGGGTCCGGACGGGTCGTGAAATGGTCCGGCAGCAGAAAAGGGGAATAAAATGCGTGTTCTGCTGATAGAAGATGACAGTGCAACCGCACAAAGCATCGAACTGATGCTGAAATCGGAAAGTTTCAACGTCTACACGACCGATCTCGGTGAAGAGGGCGTCGATCTAGGCAAGCTCTACGACTACGATATCATTCTTCTCGACCTCAACCTGCCTGACATGTCAGGCTACGAGGTCTTGAGAACGCTTCGCCTTTCCAAGGTCAAAACACCTATTCTCATCCTCTCCGGCATGGCCGGCATTGAGGACAAGGTGCGCGGCCTCGGCTTCGGCGCAGACGACTACATGACCAAGCCATTCCACAAGGACGAGCTGGTTGCCCGCATTCATGCCATCGTGCGGCGTTCCAAGGGCCACGCCCAGTCGGTCATCACCACCGGCGACCTGGTGGTCAACCTCGATGCCAAGACAGTCGAAGTGGGCGGCCAGCGCGTGCACCTGACCGGCAAGGAATACCAGATGCTGGAGTTGCTCTCGCTACGCAAGGGCACCACGTTGACCAAGGAAATGTTCCTCAACCACCTCTATGGCGGCATGGACGAGCCTGAGCTGAAAATCATCGACGTCTTCATCTGCAAGCTGCGCAAAAAGCTCGACGCGGCATCGGGCGGTCAGAACTACATCGAAACGGTCTGGGGTCGCGGCTATGTGCTGCGCGAACCGGAAGACATTCGCGTCAGCGCCTGAGCGACGAATCGTTCGAATCTTTTCAATAAAAAACCCGGCTTCGGCCGGGTTTTTGCATGATGGGCTGGTAACGGTCTGCTTTTGGGCTTCCGAGCAGAAGACCGTCACGCACTTTTTCTGGAGTTGCTCAAGGATGCCGAATCAGGTGCGCTCTTCAAGGTGCGAAAGCGCTCGAGCAGCTGCGGGCGGTTGAACGGCTTCAAGAGATAGCCCTGGGCGCCGGCTCGCTTGGCCCGCATGATCGAAGCAATATCGAGCTCGACCAGGGAAATCAGGATCTGCGGCCTTATCGGGCTCTCCATGGCGCGGACGCGACGGATGAGATCGACCGCCGGTACGTCGGGCAAGGCGCCATCGACGACGATGATGTCGGGCATGTCGGCGGCGCACATCTCCAGCGCGTCAAGTCCGCTGGCGGCCTCGATGACAATCATTTCGGAGCCGCCCAGGATGCGTTTTGCAACCTTCCTGATAACGCTTGAATCGTCGACGAACATGCAGCGTTTCATTTCCGGGTCCTCTTTGCCTTCTGGCAGTCCGGTAGCGTCGGGGGCATCCAGGACGCACCATAGGCCAATCTGGTAAAGAAGCCGAAAAGGCGTTAGGTAAAATTTTTACAAAGATGGGCAGGTGCCTACTTTTATTCACGAATGCTTTGGCACCGCCTGAACGACCGGACGCATTTCAAGTCGATGAGCTGGAATTACAGCGTTAAATGAAAAAATACTTCGCTTTATCGGCTGCGCATCAGGCCGCCGAAAGCACGATTTCTTCCGGCGTCGCGTGGATCGATATCGTCATGCCGGCTTCGCGCGCCAGAAGCAGCGTGTAATAGGGCTGCACGGAATGCGCGTCGATCGGCTCCTCCGGCTTGTGGCCGGAATGCAGTTCGAGGAATTTCGGCGGCACCCGCAGCATCGGGCCAGCCGACGCAAGCGCGAATCGCGGCTCGGTCTCAAGGTTTTCCAGCGTCACGGAAAGCTTGCCGCCGCGCGGAATGGCGGCATTGGCGACGAGGATCAGGTTGAGCAGCAGCTTGACCTTGTTCTTGGGCAGCAACGCGCGGGGCCCGTTCCAGGTCAGTTCTGGCTTTTCGTTCTTGAGGAAGGCGATGGCGACCGCTTCGGCATCGCCGGTATCGATCAACATGCCGGCCGAACCGGCGGCACCGAAGGCGATGCGGGCGAACTGAAGGCGGGCCGAAGCGTTGCGGGCGCTCTGACGGATCAGCTTCATGGCGTCCTCATCGGCGCCGCCTTCATCAAGCAATTCGAGCCCGTTGTTGATCGCGCCGACCGGCGAGATGATATCGTGGCAGACCCGGCTGCACAAAAGCGCTGCCAGATCGGGTGCGGAAAGGGTGAACAGATCGGCCATCGGCGAAAAATCCCTGCAAAATCTCACAACTCATGGCCGGGCGATCGATCGTCGCCTGCCACACGAATCACGCACTCTCTCCTCAGGCTTTCTGAATACACAGCGCCCGTGCGTGCAGCAACAAATCCAAATTGTGGTTGTGGCAAATGGCGTGTTCACGCAGGCTGCCGACCCCAATTGAGCGACCCCAAACAGCCTTCGAACCGCCATGTTCATGTGGGAGCTTAATGGTTGAAAAAGGATTACGGCATAGTTTGCCCCTAACAGTTACCCTTAACGGCCGGCTAAAAGAGCCGTACGGGGTGCGAGGCGTCGGCGAAGGTGCTCCCTGACGGAGATTGGAAGCATGTTTTCCCGATACTACGACCGGAGCTTTCTCCGTGTCTTCTCAATGGCGGTCACGCTCCTGGGCGTTCTCGTCTTCTCGACTTCAGCCCTGCGGGCCCAGGAATACACCGCTCAGGAGATTGTCGATTCCGGTCACAAATTTTTTGGCGCCACATCGGGCGGACTCGCCTCGGTTATAGAGAAGATTTTTGCCTCCTACGGCCTGCCCAACGGCTATCTGCTGGGCGAAGAGGGCTCCGGTGCGCTGATCGGTGGCCTGACCTATGGCGAAGGCACGCTCTACACCAAGAATGCCGGCGACCACAAAGTGTTCTGGCAAGGCCCGTCGCTCGGCTGGGATTTCGGCGGCGAGGGGTCGCGGGTGATGATGCTGGTCTACAATCTCGATGATGTGGGCAGCCTCTACAACCGCTATGGCGGCGTTGCCGGTTCAGCCTATGTGGTGGCGGGCGTCGGCTTCAACGTGCTGAAGAACAACAATGTTCTCCTGGTGCCGATCCGCACCGGCGTCGGTGCTCGGCTCGGCGTCAATCTCGGCTATCTGAAGCTTACCGAGCGGGCCACCTGGAATCCGTTCTAGGCTGAAGTCCTTGACTGTCGTTGTCCAAATCCGGGACCGCTTTTGGGTCGACATGCATTAAACTCGTACCGTTGCGGCAAACCCTTGCCGCAACGCTGGATTTCCGCCATGTCAACGTGGCACAGTCAAAGCGGTCTATGCGCTTTTGATGCTTGCCGGCCACAACGGGTAGTCACTTGGTCCAGTCGGTCCTGTTCTTCGTCCTCGGCTTTCTCTGCGCTGGCTTTCTGGCGCTCATGGTGGCTCCGGCCATATGGCGTCGTGCGGTCGCGCTTACACGCAAACGCATCGAATCCTCGATCCCTCTGACGCAGACCGAGATCCAGGCGGACAAGGATCGCATCCGCGCCGAATACGCCATGACGACGCGCCGCCTGGAAATCAGCGTCAAGGCGTTGCGTGAGAAGGCGGCCGAACAACTGGTCGAGATCAATCGCGGTCGCGAGGCCATGAAGGGCCTGGCGGTCGAGCGGACGGACAAGAACCAGGCGCTGACCGAGCTGGGCGCGAAGAACGAAGCGCTGCGTCAGCGAGAGGGCGAGTTGCAGCAGCTTTCGGAGCGTCTGAAGGAAACCGAACGCAAGCTGGAAAAGCGCGCACTTGAGCTGGAAAAGCTGGAGCGCATGTATGACGACGCCAGTTTTTCCTCGAGCAGCCGGCAGATCGAGCTCGTGGCGCGAGAATCCGAAATGCAGAAACTCGCCAGCGACATTGCGATGCTGCGCGGCCAGCGCAAGGAAGCCGACAGGCGCGGCCAGGAAATCGCGGCCGAAAGCAAGGCCGCGCGGGACGCCCTGAAAGCCGAGAAGAAAAAGACCGCCGAGCTCGACAAGAAGGTCGAACGGCTGCTGGCCACACTTGCCGATCGAGAAGACAAACTCGATCGCCGCGAAAAGGAACTGGCACGCATGCGCGAAAGATCGAAATCCGAGGACAGCGCGCCAGCCTTGCGGCTGGTCGGCAAGGGCGGCGATGTCGCGAGGAGCGATGATTTCGACAAGGCAATCGCCAAGCTCGACAGCGACCGTGAGCAGCTCGAGGCGAGGCTGACGGCGCTGGCGCGCGAGAACAAACGGCTGAAGGCGGATCTCACCGCACTGGCCGCCTCCAAGGCCACTGACAGCAGCTCCGCCTTGCGCGAGCAGATGAACGAGCTGGCGGCGGAGGTCGTCCATCTGACGGCCAAGCTCGAGGGGCCTGGTTCGCCGATCGCCATGGCATTGGCGGTACCGTCGGACGCACGCTCCGGCAACGGTGACCGCAGTCTTGCCGACCGCGTGCGCGCGCTGCAGAAGGCTGACGCGACAAGCTGAGATCAGGTCTCCTTAGAGCATTTCACCGTTTCACGGAAACGGCGAAATGCCCTAATTCTTCGCTTTGACGCAATTCTGGACGGAAAACCGCTTCACACTTTTCCTAGAATTGCTCTAGCCGAAAAATGATGCAGCGCGATGGCTGAAGCCGCGGCGACATTCAGGCTGTCGAAGCCTTCCGCCATGGTGATCCGCACGTCGTGCAGGCTTGCGAGCAGGTCGTCCGGCAAGCCTTCGCCCTCGGTGCCGAGATAGAGCGCCAGGCGCTCGCTGCGCTGCGCATCGCGGATGTCGGTCTTCCCGCGTGGCGAGAGCGCGAATTGTTCGAAGCCACGTCGGGCGAGCATCGTTGTGAAGCCGGCGGTGTCGGTGAACGATGCGAACGGGATCTTGAGCGCGGCGCCGACCGAAACGCGGATCGCCTTGCGATAGAGCGGGTCGCAGCACGTCGCATCCAGCAAAACCGCGTCAGCGCCAAAGGCGGCGGCGTTGCGGAAGATCGAGCCCACATTGTCATGGTTGGCGATGCCGACGAGCACCACGACCAGCGCACGAGGCGGCAAGCCATCGAGCAGGGCTTCGGCCGGCTGCGGCGCTCCCTTGCGGCCCATGGCCAGGATGCCGCGATGCATGTGAAATCCGGCGATTGCGTCCATCACAGCGCTGGTGGCCACATAGACCGGGAGGTCGGCGGGCGCCTTGCTCAGGATCTTGTCGAGACCCGCCAGCCGGTTTTCCAGGACGAGGGCCGATTCGGCGGCAAAGCGTCCAGTTGTGAGCAACAGGTCGAGCACCACCTTGCCTTCGGCGACGAAGCGGCCTTGCCGGCCGGCGAGGTCACGCTCGCGAATGTCGAGATAGGCAGCGACGCGCGGATCTTGCGGGTCGTCGATGCGAATGGGATCCATGCATTCCTCGCGACCGTCGCATCGGCCCGAAAATCCGGACCGCTTCCCGGCGCTCACCTTGTTTGGAAAGCACGATGCGACAATTCGGGACAATCAGCCAGCTTTGTGCGCCCCAAATCGGCGCATGTCGCTCTGAATCGCCGGCGAGATCGGCGGCTGTGTGGTCAGGTTCCAGCACGGCGCAAGCGGTGCGCCATCTGGGACAGGTCATCCTTGCCGCTGCCGAAAATGCCGTCCAGCATGACAAGCAGTTCTCGCACGGCGTCGGATTTGCAGGAGTAGTAAATCATCTGCCGGTCGCGGCGGGTGTCGACAAGGTCGAGCGCCCGCAACTTGGCGAGATGCTGGGACAGGGCGGATTGGCTGAGCATCACCTTCTCGGCTATGGCTCCCACCGACATTTCACCTTCGGCGAGGTAGCTCATGATCAACAGTCGCTTCTCATTGCCCATCAGCATGAGAAACTCTGCCGCCGATTCGGCGTTCACGATTAGCTTTGTCGAGACCATCGATCCCCCATGCTTCCTGTTCATCCCGACGCCATGGGGGCAATGGCGTCTGATTCCATAAATTCACTTATCGATCGGCGCTGGCGATTCAGCGTCACTAAAAGGTAGAGCATTTCACCTAAATCTCAAGTGTTGCTTTTGATCCAGCATAATTAAGTCTCAGTCTCGGCGTCGACAATGGCTCGGCCCGCCCTCGCCATATCGACCAGAACGTGCCGCAATTCACCTGCTGCGCCCAGAGGTTGCGGGTAAAAGACCCGGCAAGCATCGTCGCCCGACACCAGATCCATGCCATCGGCATCGAATCCGGCAATACGCCAGCCGTTGCCGGATACTTTGGCGAAATGCTGTGCGTAAACGGCGATCGCGTCGAGATGGTCGGCGTTCATGTGGTCGATGGCCGATTGTTCGCGCGCCGCGAGTTCCTCGACGACCGGTCCGCTGGCGAGCAGATCCGATCGGTCGAGCTGATAGGCCTTGCCGAAGCCGCCGTTGAGGCTGGCGCGTTGCGGATCGAGGCGAAAGATCGAAAAGTCACCGAGACCGGCGTAAAGTTTCGCCCTGGCATTGTGATTGAGGTAACGGCGCTCGGTGCGGGCGTGTTCGGCCGATCCGCGCTCGATCCTTACCGCCTGGCAGACCAGTGTCAGGCGCGGGTGCGCCAGCGGGTCGCCCTTGCCTGGTTCGCCGAGCAACAGGGAACAGCGCGGGTCGGCAAGCAGCGCGCCGGTGTGCGCCGAAAGCATCGACACCAGGATCAGCGGTGCGCCGT
>NZ_RZQE01000124.1:0-13294 GCF_004022955.1 Mesorhizobium sp. M7A.F.Ca.US.002.01.1.1
CCCTATTCCCCTATTCCCCTATTCCCCTACCTCGCATTTTCGGGGTTACATCAGTCAAAACTCTTCCCTATAAGGCCCTCCTAGCCTGATACCAGAATCGCGAGCACAACCGGCCGGGTCTTCCCGTCCCGGTTTTTTGTGCAAGCCGCCCGCCGAACGGACCTTTGACATGCCAAGACGCACTGACATCAAGTCGATCCTGATCATCGGGGCCGGCCCCATCGTCATCGGCCAGGCCTGCGAGTTCGACTATTCCGGCACGCAGGCCTGCAAGGCGCTGAAGGAGGAAGGCTTCCGCGTCATCCTGGTCAATTCCAACCCGGCCACCATCATGACCGACCCGGAACTGGCCGACGCCACCTATATCGAGCCGATCACGCCTGAAGTGGTGGCCAAGATCATCGCCAAGGAGCGGCCCGACGCGCTGCTGCCGACCATGGGCGGCCAGACCGCGCTCAACACCGCTCTGTCGCTGCGCCGCATGGGCGTGCTCGAGCGCTACAATGTCGAGATGATCGGCGCCGATGCTACCGCCATCGACAAGGCCGAGGACCGCGCGCTGTTTCGCGAGGCGATGAAGAAGATCGGCCTGGAAACGCCGAAGTCGATGCTGGCCAACGCCACCGACGTCAAGAACACCGACCGCAAGACGCATGAGGCCGAGCGCGCCGCGCTCAAGGCCGAGAAACCGGCCGATCTCGACGCTGCGCTCGACGCCTTGGAAACCCGCTGGAACCTCGGCGAAGGCGACCGCAAGCAGCGCTATATCAGCCATGGCATGGCGATCGCCGCCCAGGCGCTCGACCATGTCGGCCTGCCGGCCATCATCCGCCCGTCCTTCACCATGGGCGGCACCGGCGGCGGCATCGCCTACAACCGCGCCGAATTCTACGAGATCGTCCAGTCCGGCCTCGACGCCTCGCCGACCACCGAAGTGCTGATCGAGGAGAGCGTGCTCGGCTGGAAGGAGTATGAGATGGAGGTCGTCCGCGACAGAGCGGACAATTGCATCATCGTCTGCTCGATCGAGAACATCGACCCGATGGGCGTGCATACGGGCGACTCGATCACCGTCGCCCCTGCCCTGACGCTGACCGACAAAGAATACCAGATGATGCGCAACGCCTCGATCGCGGTGCTGCGCGAGATCGGCGTCGAGACCGGCGGCTCCAACGTACAGTTCGCCGTCAACCCGGCCGATGGCCGCCTCGTCGTCATCGAGATGAACCCGCGCGTCTCGCGCTCGTCGGCCCTGGCCTCGAAGGCGACCGGTTTCCCGATCGCCAAGATCGCGGCAAAACTCGCCGTCGGCTATACGCTGGACGAGTTGGAGAACGACATCACCGGCGGCGCCACGCCGGCCTCGTTCGAGCCGTCGATCGATTACGTCGTCACGAAGATCCCGCGCTTTGCCTTCGAGAAATTCCCCGGCGCCGAGCCGGTGCTGACCACCGCCATGAAGTCGGTCGGCGAAGTCATGGCCATCGGCCGCACCTTCCAGGAATCGCTGCAGAAGGCGCTGCGTGGACTGGAAACCGGCCTGACTGGTCTGGACGAGATCGAGATTCCCGGTCTCAGCCATGGGGGCCTCGGTTCCGCCAACCATGCCGACGACCGCAACGCCATTCGTGCAGCGCTCGGCACGCCGACGCCCGACCGGCTGCGCATGGTGGCGCAGGCGATCCGCATGGGCACCTCGTTGGAGGACGTGCACGCCATGTGCAAGATCGACCCGTGGTTCCTCGAACAGATCGCCGGCATCGTCGCCATGGAAGCCCGCATCCGCGAGCACGGCATTCCCGAGGATGCCGTCAATCTGCGCATGCTGAAGGCCATGGGCTTCTCCGATGCCCGCCTCGCGTCGCTGACGAAGACCGACGCCGAAGTGATTCAGAAAGCTCGCGAAAAGCTCGACGTTCATCCTGTTTATAAACGCATCGACACTTGTGCGGCCGAGTTCGCCTCGCCCACCGCCTACATGTACTCGACCTATGAAGTGCCGTTCGCCGGCGCGCTGGCCAACGAGGCGCAGGTCTCGTCGCGCAAGAAGGTCGTCATCCTCGGCGGCGGGCCGAACCGCATCGGCCAGGGCATCGAGTTCGACTATTGCTGCTGCCACGCCGCCTTCGCGCTGCGCGATGCCGGCTATGAGGCGATCATGATCAACTGCAACCCCGAGACGGTCTCGACCGACTATGACACCTCAGACCGGCTCTATTTCGAGCCCCTGACGGCGGAAGACGTGCTGGAGATCCTGCGCGCCGAACAGGCGTCGGGCGAGCTGGTCGGCGTCATCGTGCAGTTCGGCGGCCAGACGCCGCTGAAGCTCGCCGATGCGCTGGAGAAGGCCGGCATCCCGATCCTCGGCACCTCGCCCGACATGATCGATCTCGCCGAAGACCGCGACCGCTTCCAGAAGCTGCTGCACAAGCTGAACCTCAGCCAGCCGAAGAACGGCATCGCCTATTCGGTCGAGCAGGCCCGCCTGGTTGCCGGCGAGCTCGGCTTCCCGCTGGTGGTGCGCCCGTCCTATGTGCTGGGCGGCCGCGCCATGCAGATCATTCATGACGAGGGCATGCTGCAGACCTACCTGCTCGACACCGTGCCCGGCCTGGTGCCGGAGGACATCAAGCAGAAATACCCCAACGACAAGACCGGCCAGATCAACACGCTGCTGGGCAAGAACCCGCTGCTGTTCGACACCTATCTCAGTGGCGCCATCGAGGTCGATGTCGACTGCCTCTGCGACGGCAAGTCGACCTTCGTCTCCGGCATTCTGGAACACATCGAGGAAGCCGGCATCCATTCGGGCGACAGTGCCTGCTCGCTGCCGGTGCACTCGCTGCCTTCCGAACTGGTCGACGAGCTGGAGCGCCAGACGGCAGCCCTTGCCCGCGCGCTCAATGTCGGCGGCCTGATGAACGTGCAATACGCGATCAAGGACGGCACGGTCTATGTGCTGGAGGTCAACCCGCGCGCGTCACGCACCGTGCCGTTCGTCGCCAAGACCATCGGCCGGCCGATCGCGAAAATCGCCGCCCGCATCATGGCCGGCGAAAAACTGGAAGACGCCTTCGCCCATTACGGCGCGATGCCTGATCCCAGGAACCCCGGCCACATCGCGGTCAAGGAAGCCGTGTTCCCCTTCGCCCGCTTCCCCGGCGTCGACATCCTGCTCGGCCCGGAAATGCGCTCGACCGGCGAGGTCATGGGCCTCGACCGCGATTTTGCGCTGGCCTTCGCCAAGAGCCAGTTGGGCGCCGGCGTCGACCTGCCGCGCTCCGGCACGCTGTTCGTCTCGGTGCGCGACGAGGACAAGAAAGGCATCCTGCCGGCGGTCAAGCGCCTCGCCGGCCTCGGCTTCAAGGTGCTGGCGACCTCAGGCACCGCCCGCTTCCTCGCCGAAAACGGCGTCGACGCCCAAAAAATCAACAAGGTCCTGGAAGGCCGCCCCCACATCGAAGACGCCATCCGCAACCGCCAGGTCCAGATCGTCTTCAACACCACGGATGGCCAGAAGGCGGTGTCGGACTCCAAGTCGCTCCGCCGTGCCACGCTGATGCAGAAGGTGCCGTATTATACGACGCTGTCGGGAGCGGCCGCGGTGGCGGAGGCTATTGCGGCGCTGAAGGCGGGGAGTTTGGAAGTGCGGCCGCTGCAGGAGTATTTTGCGTGAGGAGCTAGCGTGGGCCTGCCATCACCCGAAACCAGTCTTTGATAGTAAGATGAAGACGGTCGACTTCGTCTTCGGCCAAAAAACCACAATGGGCGATCGTACCACGTAACACGTTAAGCTGATGCAGTACCCTTGATAGGGCTGGTTGGTTACTCATGATGCCGGCGAAATTCGCCCAGTTTTTTCTTATTATGTCCCCAAGCTGTCCAAAAGTAGTATAGTCTATTTCCCGCTCGGAGCGGATCGAGAGAGCCAGCTCCAGTTCTCTTTTACGATTCTTATCAACCTCGTCTTTAATCACCTGATCGACACAAGTATCCCACCAGGATCGGCCATAAGATTCCTCTAATGTCTCTTGGATTATTCTTCTAATCTCGTTCTCTACGAGATAGAATAATTCATAGTATGATGCCATCTTCGAAGCACGAGAACGGCTCTCCCTAGAAAATTGCGCCAGGTGCTCGTCGTAAACCGCAGCAGCATCCGTACGATTCATGCCTAAGGGAGAGCCGTCAGCCTGATCAAATTTCTCCACTTCCGCCTGGATTACAGCGCATTTCAGAATGTATAGCTCCAATTTATGAAGGTCTATCATTTTATCAGGTTTTCCCTGATGCTTCGAAATATTGTGTTGTATATTTCTATGTTTGTAGTCGCAGGTAGAACCAAATTAATCTGATATGAGATACCGTTAAGGCTTAGCTGAGGGGCGCTAATGCGATCCGGTGTAGAACTCATCGAATCTGAGTTCGCGGGGGCGTTTACGGCAGCAGCCTTATTCTCATCAGCTCCTTGCGCATACTCTTGGAACGCACTGAAAGTACCGTAAATATAGCCAACAACTTTGTCCGCACGATTTAGCCCAGTGATGCTGACGATTGCGTCGATAATCTTGTCGCGATCGGCCTTGTGCGCGTACTGATTCCGTTTAAAAATTTCGGAAAAGCCCGTCTTCAACGCGTGGAGTGCAGCTGAAGCCCTGCCTCCGTCAGTTTGAAATTCAGAGTAGTAGTTGGTAGGTGTGCCATCACTAGTTAAGAATCCAACCCTTTTCAAAATAGGTATAACTGGTATTGAACTTCCACCAGTTATCTCAAATACAGTGTTCAGGAAGTCTCTATTAAATTTTGGCGGTCTCTCGCTGACAGGTATTTTCTGAATCGCCCTTTTAAACACGCCAACACTAGACGTGTATGGCATGTTTCCGGGTATCTCTCGATTGGGTACTGCCTTCTTTTCGTCTTTCACAGCGGCCACGGCTGCGTTTGAACCAGTTTCTTTTTCTGCCACTTTCCCCTCCTGCCCTATTCGAAATATTATAAACTGACTGGCATTACATGCAATCCTCCGGCCACTCTATCGCTGCGCCCGACACCGGCAGCTCCTTCATCTGTTTTTTGTACATATTGAGTGCCTGCAGCATCTTCTTGGCGAATCGCCCACGCCGTATTGGTGAAGCCCCTCAAGCCACAGCCACACACTCGATCTCGATATCAAACTCCATCGGCCAAGACGCCACAGGCACAAAACTGCGCGCCGGCGGGTTGACGCTAAAGTACCTCGCATAAACCCGGTTGATGGCGTTGTAGAAGCCGGAATTGACGGCGTAGATGCGCACCATCACCACATTGTCGAGCGAGGTGCCGGCCGCTTCCAGGCAATGCTTCAGCGCCTTCAGCGACGCCTCGGTCTGCACCTCGATGTCGCCGCGCACCATCTCGCCGGTCACCATGTCCACCGGCGGCGTCGCCGAGATGAACACGAAGCCGTTGGCCTTGACCGCCGTCGAACAGGGCAGGCCGAGCGCCCGCACCTTGTCCGACATGACCGGCACTTCGATGATTTCTTTCTTCATGGCAAATCTCCCTTGTTTGCAGGGAGCTTATCCCCGCACTGGCGGAACGCCAGCGCCGTTCTTCCCTTCTCCCCTTGTGGGAGAAGGTGGATCGGCGCGTTAGCGCCGGGACGGTTGAGGGGTGTTCCAGCGGAATGAGGCGGCGGCGTTCCCTGGAACACCCCTCATCCGACCTCGCTTCGCGAGGCCACCTTCTCCCACAGGGGGAGAAGGAAGATGCGGCGCTAAAGAAAACCAATGAACCGTCCTGCGAAAAGCACGGAAGTCCACAACAGCATCGAGAGCACGGCCAGGGCGATCCCGCCTGCCGGCGCGTCGCCGCCTGTTGCGCGGCGAAAGCGCATGAAGGCGAGGAAATTGACGCCGGCGAGAAGGATGAGTGCCATCTTGGCGAGGAAAACCGGCATCGCCGCATAGGTGCCCGCCTTGACCGAAAACAGCAGCGAGCCTGTGACGAGCGCACCCGCGAACGCACTTAATGCAATGCGGCGCAGCAGCGCGACGAATGCGGCTTGCGGCAGCGAACGGAAGGCGCCGCAGATCCTGAGGTCCATGAGAACGACGCTGGTCAGCAGCGCACCGATCGACATGATGTGGAGCGCATTGACTATGGGGTAGGCAATGAAGGAAGCCTTCAGCCACCGCGCCAACGCAAGATGCTCAATGCCGGCAAGGAACTCGGCCATTTACGCCGGCGGCACTCGGTCGGGATAGACATCATAGGTTTTGCCGCCGACGATGACGCGGACAGCTTTCATGCGCTTTTCGCTCGCCTCCACCGAGCGGTTGCCGATCGCGGTCACCTCGTCGCCGACCTTGGCCACCTCCTCCGTGAAGCCGGCGGCGATCGTGCGTGATGGCGGCGCCATCTCCACCCGCCAGGCCTCACCCTCCGCGTCGACATCCAGCGTGGCGTGCGGATTGCCGATATAGATGGCCGTGATCTTGCCCTTGAGTTCGAAAAACCCATCCTGTGTCCACGACCAGCCGTGATGGGCATAGGCCGCGGTGCCGGCGGCAAGCATCACGGCCGCCGTCAGCGCGACGCTGCGAATTGCCTTGAACTGCATCGCTCGTCTCCTCGGTTCATCCCGCAGGCACTTGAGAGTAGGACACGGCGCGGCAACGTCAAATCATATCGAGCGAAAGACTGGACCGCCAAGCGCCCGCCCAATCGCCGGCATGACGCCTTGTTAATGACACCCATGCGCGCCACTCTCTCTTTCCTGGCCGTTCTTCCCCTGGGCTGAAGATCGGACTCCCATCGGAAACGAGGCGAACCATGAGCAGCATGAGAGACCGTCAGGAAGGCTTCGAAAAGAAGTTTGCGATGGACGAGGAAACGAAGTTCAGGGCCATGGCGCGCCGCAACAAGCTGCTCGGCCTGTGGGCCGCCGAACAGCTCGGCAAATCCGGTGCTGACGCCGACGCGTATGCCAAGGAGGTCGTGCACGCGGATTTCGAAGAGGCAGGCGACAACGATGTGTTCCGCAAGGTCCGCGCCGACTTCGACGCGGCGGGCATCGCCCAGTCGGATGGCCAGATACGCACCGCCATGGAAGAGCTGCTGGTGACCGCGGTCGAGCAGATCAGGTCGACCTGAGCGCCGCTCAGCCTTGATCGGTAGGGCGTGCCGTCCTTAAGGCACAGGGCCACATTGTGGTGTTGGTTGGCCAAGCGGGCTGGCTTCCATCGTAGCGCTCTACGGCGCCCCCCTCTGTCCTGCCGGGCAGGACAGAGGGGGGCGCCATAGTGAACCGCCCTCACCCCTGATGCGCGGCGGCCAGTTCCTTCACGTGTTTTTCGTGCATCTGCAGCGTCGGCAGGGTTTTCTTGGCGAATTCCTTCATTGCCGGGTCGTCGCCGGATTTCGCATAGCCGCTGAACAGCGCGACGGCTTCCTTATGAGCGTTGGTCTGCATCTCGATGTATTTGGCCTGGAATTGATCGCCGCTGGCGCTCTTCAGCTCATCGAGCATCTTCTGCTCCTTGGGCTGCAGGGCCGGACCGGACGGTGCGGTGGCCGAGGTTGTCTGGCCCTGGGCAAGCGCCGCCTTGAATTCCTCGCCGGCCTTGGTGTGATCGGCGATCATCTGTTTGGCGAACGCCTTGACGTCGGCGTCGGTTGCCTGTTGCTCGGCGAGCTTGCTGGACTCGATCTCGAACTCATTGGCGCTCGGCACCGTCTTGATGAAGGTCGAAGTGTCGACCTTCGTCGTGGCGGCGAGCGGCGTGGTCGTGGCGGTCGTGTTCGACTGGGCAAAGGCCGGCGCGCCGGCAAGCAATGCTGCTGCGGTCAGAATGGTAAGCGTCTTCATGGCATGTCTCCGGTTGGAATTGTCCCTCGGACAATCCAACGTCGCTTGGGCACTCCGGTTGCAGGTCATGAGGAAGAAGCCTGCGCGTGTCGCCTCGATTACCCGAACCGCGGCGGCTGACCAGAGCTACCTTTCAGTGGCAGCAAGCCTCGCCATATTGCAGCTGCTCGTTCCAGTTCGGGCGGCCTTCAGGCGTGAAATCCATCAGGTTCCAAAGCGTTTCGCAGGTGCCGAGGCCACGCGGATCCTGACCGGGCTCCGTCGGTGCGAAATCCAGTTCCGAACTCCAGAAATGGCGTATGCCGTCGGGGTCGCGGTGAAACACCGACAGCAGCGGGATCTGTGAGCCGTCGGCCGCCTCCGCATTGTAGTCGCGCTTGAAGCTGTTGGCCGCCGAAGACACCAGCCGCATGTTGCGCCAGCCCCGATCTCGACCGAGCGTGACCAGGTTTTCGAGCGCGGTCTTGCCCACCACCGCGAAATTGAAGCCGGCCGCCTGGAGATGCCCGACCGCGCCGTCGAACTGATCGAGCAATGCCGTGCAGGACGGACATGGCTGGTCCGGTCGGGCGAGCTTCGCCGTGCCGCCGCTGGTCGCCACATCGCGCTTCTCCTGCGGGTGGCGCGGGAACATCATGTTGTAGAGGATCAGGCTGTCCTTGCCGGGCGCGAACAGCTCCGACAGCCTTGTCTTCGCGGGCTTGCCCTGGGCATTCAGTGCGTCGAATTCATAGTCCTGGCGGATCGGCCCGCCCGGCGGCAGCGCGCGCCGGGCCTCGGCGACCTCTTCCATGGCGCGGCGCAGCTCGATTTCCTTCTTCAGCAATTTTTCGCGCGCGGTGCGGTATTTCGCGGATTCGTTGGGAAAGGTGATCATGATCGGCTCCTTCAAGTCGCGGCGCCGGCGTCCCGGCGCGGTTGCTCTGCGACCCAAGGACGTTTGGCGGTGATCGGCTCCGACATTTATTGCGCATGGTGATATGTCGTAATCCCTGTTCGGGCAGCGTGATCCGGGGGACGAAATGCACGACGACGAGATCGATCTGCGCTGCCCGCAAGTGGTGGCCGACAATGCCGCCAAGGGCCTCAGACTGCGCGGAGAATTCGGCCGCGGCGGCACCGAGATCGGCGTCGCCCGCGCCACCGAACTGAAGAACCGGGAAAAGCTCGCGCCCTCCACCATTCGCCGCATGGTCAGCTATTTCGCCCGCCACGCGGTCGACAAGCGCGGCAGGAACTACGGCAATGAGCAGAACCCTTCGGCCGGCTACATCGCCTGGCTGCTGTGGGGCGGCGACGAAGGCCGCACCTGGGCGCTTGATCTCAAGCAGAAGATAGGCAACGCGCCGGACATCTGACAACGGTCCGCACTACGCCGACCGCTCCTCACCCCTTCACACCGCCGGCGGTCAGGCCGGAGACGATCTTGCGCTGGAAGATCAGCACCAGCACCACCAGCGGCACCGTGACGATCACCGAGGCGGCCATGATGTTGCCCCAGGGGATCTCGAACTGCGAGTTGCCGGAGAGCAGCGCGATCGCCACCGGCACGGTCCGCTGTGCGTTGTTGGAGGTGAAGGTCAGGGCGAACAGGAACTCGTTCCACGCACCGATGAAGGCCAGCAGTCCGGTGGTCGCCAGCGCCGGCCACATCAGCGGCAGGAAGACCCGGGTGACGATGATCCACGGCGTCGCGCCATCGAGGATCGCCGCCTCCTCGACCTCGACCGGCAGGTCGCGGACGAAGGTGGTGAGCACCCAGACGGTGAACGGCAAGCTGAAGATCATGTAGGAGAAGATCAGCGCGAACAGCGAATTGTAGAGGCCGAAGATGCGGACCAGTTCGAACAGCCCGGCCAGCAGCGCCACCTGCGGGAACATCGACACCGACAGGATGATGAACAGCAGGGCCGAGCGGCCGCGGAATCGAATGCGCGCCAGCGCGTAGGCTGATGTGACGCCGAGCAACAGCGACAGCGCGACGACTGCGCCGGAGACGAAGAGCGAGTTCGCGAGGTTGCGCACGAAGGCGCCCTCGGTCAGCACATTCCGGTAATTGGCGAAACTGATCGTCGTTGGCCACAGATCAGCCCGGAACAGGTCGGTCCCGGATTTCAGGCTGGTGACGATCGCGTAATAGAACGGGAACACCGCGACGAAGACGATTCCCGCGACCAGCAGATAAAAGGCCGTGCGCTTCACGATCCACATCTCAGCGGTCCCCGTCCAGGCTGATCCGGCCGATCCGGATGGTGACGATGGTAAGCAGAGCGAGGATGAGGAAGAGCAGGGTCGAGGCGGCGGAGCCATAGGCGAATTTGTCGAACTCGAACAGGTTCTCGCGCGCGAACACCGACATCGACTTGGTGTGCACATTGTTAGGGGTCAGCACATAGATCAGGTCGAAGATACGCAGCGCATCGAGCGCGCGGAAGATCACCGCCACCAACAGCGCGGGGCGGATCAGCGGCAAGGTCACCCGCCAGAAGATCTGCCAGGGGTTGGCGCCGTCGAGCCTGGCGACCTCGATGATCTCCCTCGGCAGCATCTGCAGCGCGGCCAGGATGAGCAGCGTCATGAATGGCGTCGCCTTCCAGATATCGACGATGAGGACCGCCGCCATCGCGGTGTCGGCGTTGGCCGTCCAGGCGATCTTGGTGCTGATCAGGCCAAGATTGAGCAGCACCACATTGATGATGCCGAACTGGTCGTTGAGCATCCATTGCCACATCTTCGCCGAGACGATCGTCGGGATCGCCCAGGGGATCAGGATCGCCGCCCTGACGATGCCGCGGCCTGGGAATTCGGCGTTGAGAACCAGGGCAACGATGGTGCCGAGGATGGTCTCACAGGTCACCGAAATCACGGTGAAGCGCACCGTGTTCCAGACGGCACGCCACCAGACAGGGTCGACCAGCAACCCGTCATAGAGGGTCCGGCCGCTTGGCATGTGAAGTACCGAAAAGTAATTGGCGAAGCCGACCCATTGGCGCGCGTCGAGATCGGCCAGCGAGGCGTCGGTGAAGCTGAAATAGACCGTGCGGGCAAGCGGCCAGCCGGCCGCCGCGGCGAGCACCAGAAGCATTGGCGCCAGGAAAAGCCACGCCGAGCGAACGCGCTGTGCCCTCAACGGCGCGTGCGCGGCCTTGGCTGTTTCCGGTTTCATCCCTGTCATCTCGCTCCGCTCGCTGCGGTCCCGCCGGCCGGCTGTCCCAGTATCATCACCAGCCTCGGCCCTTCAGCTTGGTCAGCGTCGCTTCGAGGTCGGCCAGATTGTCGGCGGCAGTGCCGTCGCCCGAGAGAGTGTTGTGAACAGCGTTCCAGAACTGGCTCGACGCCTCGTTGTATTTGATCCTGGTCGCGGCCGAGGGGCGCGGCACCGCATTGAGAAAGATCTGCTTCCAGCGCGGAATAATCGGGTGTTGCCTGGCGATGTCGGCATCGTCATACAGCGCCTGGATGGTAGGCAGGTTGGACGTCTTCAGCGCGCGGTATTTCTGCATCGCGGGCGAGGCAATGAACTTGACCAGCTCGATCGCGGCATCCGGATGCTTCGAATATTTGGAGACCGCGAGGTTCCAGCCACCCAGCGTCGCGACCGGTCGGGCGCCTTCGCCGGTGCCGGCCGGCAGCGGCGCCACGTCGAACTTGCCCTTGATCGGCGAGCCCTCGCCGTTGCCGAGCGCATAGGCATAGGGCCAGTTGCGCATGAACACCGCGTTGCCGGTCTGCCAGACGCCGCGCGATTCCTCTTCCTGGTAGGCGAGCACGCCGGGCGGCGCGATGGTCCCAACCCAGCCCTTGACCATATCGAGCACCGCCGCCGCTTTTGGATTGCTGATGGAGATGGAGCCGTCCGGCTCGATGATCTGGCCGCCGCCATTCGACATCACCCATTCGAGCGCGTTGCAGGTCAGCCCCTCATAGGCGTTGCCCTGAAAGACGAAGCCCCAGATATCCCGATTGCCGGCTGCACGTTCCTTATCCATGACCAGCCTGGCGGTGTCCGCCAGTTCCTTCCAGGTGGCCGGCACCTTGGCGCCATATTTGTCGAGGAGATCCTTGCGGTAGTAGAGCGCCGGCGCATCGGTGAAGATCGGCAAGGCGACCAGCTTGCCGTTGACGGTCTGCGACTGGATGATCGACGGGAAATGCTCGGCCACGATGTCCCTGGTCGCTGCGGTCAAATCGACGAACTGGCTGGCGAGCTGCGGCGCCCAGATCACGTCCGTCTGGTAGACGTCGATGTCGCTGTTTCCGGCGGCAAGCCACAGCCGGTACTGGCCGAACTGGTCGGTCCCGGACGTCGGCATGACGACGATGTTGACCTTGTTGCCGCTGTCTTTCTCGTAACGGTCGAGGATCTCGCGCAGCACCTTGATGCCGTCGCCGGTATCGCCCGACACCATCGACAGCTCGACGGCCCGCGCCGGCGTACCAACCAGCATGGCGGCGACGCCGAGCGCCAGGAATGCGTGAGAAAACTTCATGGTGATGGACGTCCCTCCGCGGCCGGCCACGGAAAATCCTCCCACGCGCCGGCAGCTTGTCAGGCCCTCACCTCCCATTGAATGCGAAGCGGCGCTTTGGGTTCCCAAATCGCGCCGTTCCTGCGTGAGGCGACACCCATCAGGGGGTGTTGAGATTCAGGTCAGGCCGAGTCGAAAATGGTGGTTTCCGAGAACCGGAGCGGAGCGTACTTTTGGGTACGTGAGCACCGGAAGCGCAGGAAGCCATCATTTGCGGGCCGGCATCACCTGAATATCAGCACCCTAGCCTTCCCAGGCGACAGGCATCATACCCAGCCGCTCATAGAGCCGGACGGCGGCGGGATTCTCGACCGTGTTGGTCTTGAGGTCGACATGGTCGGCGCCGCGTTCGCGAAAAACGGCGAAGGCGTGCCACATCAGCGCTTCGGCAACACCCTTGCCGCGCGCCTCGGGATGAACGGCAAGATCCTTGACGAAGGCGCGGGTCCAGCACAGCGCCGCCGCCGCCAGCCGGCCCTTGGCGTCGATGACGAGGAAGCACAGCGCCGGGTCGAATTCGGGATCGTCCGCGATACGCGGCCACCACTCGTCGAACGGACCATCGGCGCCGTCATCGAACACTTCCGTCAAAAGCGCATGCAGGGCGGGCGCGTCACCAGGCTCGAAACTGCGCATGACAAAGCCGTCGGGCCAGTGCGGCGGAACCAGCGTCTCGTCGAGGATCTTGCGCAGCCGGATGTCGTTCAGGGCCGGCGGGCGCGGTTCTGGCATCGCGCTCAGGCGTCGGGTTGCAGGCGACGGCGCTGGCGGTCGCGGCCAAGGCCGGTCGCCTCGAGCAGGCCCTTGCGCTTGGCGTCGTAATAGTAGCCGGTCTGATAGAGCCAGTCGGCCTTCTTGGCGTTGCCGCCGGCCACCAGCCAGGCGCCGCGCAGATATTTGACCGCGTATTTTAGAT
>NZ_RZQE01000125.1:0-13278 GCF_004022955.1 Mesorhizobium sp. M7A.F.Ca.US.002.01.1.1
CTAGCCGCCTCCGGATTCCAGTGCTCGACCGAACCGCCGGGGTGAGCGATCTCGTAAGGGCTCATCGAGGCGTCGCCGACGACGATCACCTTGTAGTCCGGCCCATATTTGTGGAGCAGGTCGAAGGTCGGAATCACCTCGGCATGCCTGCGGCGATTGTCCTTCCACACGCCCTCATAGAGGCAGTTGTGGAAATAGAAATATTCGAGCTGGCGGAATTCGGCGCGGGCGGCCGAGAACAGCTCCTCGACGCTTTTGATGTGGTCGTCCATCGAGCCGCCGACATCGAAGAACATCAACAGCTTCACCGCGTTGCGCCGCTCTGGCCGCGTCTGCACGTCGAGATAGCCGTGTTCGGCCGTGGCGTGAATGGTGCCGGGCAGGTCGAACTCCTCCTCGGCACCCTCGCGCACCCAGCGACGCAGGCGTTTCAGTGCGATCTTGATGTTGCGGGTGCCGAGTTCGACGGCATCGTCAAAATTCCTGAACTCGCGTTTGTCCCAGACCTTCACCGCGCGGCGGCTGCGGCTTTCATGCTGGCCGATGCGCACGCCTTCGGGATTGTAGCAATAGGCGCCGAAAGGCGAGGTGCCGCCGGTGCCGATCCATTTCGAGCCGCCCTGGTGACGGCCTTTTTGCTCCTGCAGCCGCTGTTTCAATGTCTCCATCAGTTTCTCGAAACCGCCGAGCGCTTCGACCAGTTTTTTCTCCTCGTCGGTCAGGTGCTTTTCGGCGAGACGGCGCAACCATTCCTCGGGGATGTTGGCGATATCGACTGCATCCGGCCCGCCCAGTGCTTCGATGCCCTTGAAGACATGCGCGAACACCTGGTCGAAGCGGTCGATATGGCGCTCGTCCTTCACTAGGGCGGCGCGGGCGAGGTAATAAAAACCTTCGACGTCGTAGTCGACCAGCCCGGCTTCCAGACCCTCCAGCAGCGACAGATATTCCCTGAGCGAGACGGGAACGCGTGCTGCCTTCAGTTCGAGGAAGAAGGGGATGAACATGGCCGGTTACAGCAAATCATACTCGATGAAGCCCGTGCGGCGGGCGACGTGGTCGTAAAGCTTGCGCGCGGTGGCGTTGGTCTCGTGCGTCATCCAGTAGACATTCTTGACGCCGATCTTTGCCGCCTCTTCCTTCACTGCGTTGATAAGGGCGGCGCCGATCCCCTTGCCGCGCACATCCGGGTCGGCGAACAAATCCTGCAGATAGCAGTTGTTTTTCTCCGACCAGCCGGAGCGGTGGTACAGGTAGTGCGTGAGACCGACCGCCTTGCCGTCCAGTGTGGCGATGAAGCCTTTTGGCTCGAATTCGCCCGGAGTGAACAGCCGCTTCCAGGTGACGGCGTAGACCTCTTCCGGCAGCTTCGTCTCATAGAAGGTGAGATAGTCGGTCCACAGGCGCCGCCAATCGGCGTGGTCGGACTGCGCGAGCGGGCGGACGATTATCTCGGACATTTCGTTCCCTCTGAAGTCTGGAACCCGATCCATACCAATAGAATCGGGATCAGGAACACCCTTGCCTATTCGGCAGGCGAATTATATTCGCGAAAAGCGGTCGCGAGCATGTGCAGCGCCTCCCGCGCCCGCGGCGGCAGAGCGTGCGACTGCAAAACGATCTCGGACGGGGGAATTGGTGGCAGGCCGAGTTTGCGGCCCACCTCGATCAAGCCCGGGGGCACAACCCGGTAAGCGAGGGCGGAAAGGGCAAAGCCCGCCGATACCGCGATGTTGACGGCAGCGCCGCCGCCGCCGACGAAAGCCTCATTCCAGGCGATGCCTGCCCGGTCCAGCGCCTCGACCGCTCTCATACGGTCCGGGCAATTGCATCTGGTGCTTAAAAGAGCCAGGCGCAGGGGCGTGCCTGGTCGCCATTCGAAGCCAGGTGCCGCGAACCAGCCATAGTGGGTGCGCGACAAAGCTTCACCGCGTCGACTGTCATCTTCCTGGTGCACAATCACCGCATCGAGTTCGCCGCGATCGAAAGCTTCTTCCAGCATGGAGCTGGTATCGATCCGTATGTTGAGCGCGAGCGACGGATCGTGGGCATGAAGCTGGGCGATCAGCGTGGAAAGCTCAGGCCCCGCGACATGATCGACGAAGCCGAGCGCAAGCCGACATGGCGCCGCGGAAAATTCCGCGACGGCGCGTTCATGGGCGGCAAGGAATTCGCGGGCCACGGGCAGGAAGACAGCCCCCCTTTCCGACAGTGCCACGCGGCGCGGGGTTCGTTCGATCAAACGTGCGCCGAGCTTTTCCTCGAGCCGCCGCAACTTGACGCTGATCGTCGCCTGGGTGCTGCCAAGTGCTGCAGCCGCCCGGGTGAAGCTCTGCAGGTCGGCCACCATGACGAAAGTGCGCACGGCATCGACATCGAGACTGGCCATCTCCGTCATTCCATTTTGTTATCTCTGAAATAGAAATGCATAGTCTTTTTTCATAGTCAAGCCTCGTCTATGTCATCTCGACCGCAGTTTGAAGAGCCAGCCCGGTTCCAGAATGCTTCGACAGAAAGTGATCGACATGACGTTTCAAATCGACCGAAACACCGTTGCGCTTGCCGGGGCCTGCCTTGCCTCGCTGCTGTTCGGCCTCGAAATCTCCAGCGTCCCGGTGATCCTTCCGAAACTGGAAAGCGTGCTCGCCGCCGACTTCAAGGATCTGCAATGGATCATGAACGCCTACACCATTGCCTGCACCACGGTGCTGATGGCGACAGGAACGCTGGCCGACCGCTTCGGCCGCAAACGGGTGATGGTGATCGCCACCATCGCCTTCGGGCTGGCCTCACTGCTGTGCGGCCTCGCGCCGAGCGCTTCGCTCCTCATCATTGCACGCTTCCTGCAAGGCCTGGCGGGAGGGGCGATGTTCACTTGCAGCGTGGCCGTCTTGTCCCACCAGTTTCAGGACGGCAGCGAACGCGGCAAGGCTTTTGTGGCCTGGAGCGTCGTCTCGGGGATCGGGCTTGGCTTTGGTCCCGCCATCGGTGGATTGATCGTCGCGTTCTCGAGCTGGCAGTGGGTGTTCCTCATCCATGTGCCGCTTGCCATCCTTGCGCTGGTCTTCATCGGTGCCGGTGTCACCGAATCACGCGACCGCAATGCCCAGAAGCTTGACCGTGCCGGTATCCTGACGCTCTCGTTCGCGGTGTTCGGCTTCTCCTATCTGATCACGCAAGGAGCCGATCTCGGCTCTGGCGCCCGCATCGGCGTAGCAAGTGCTGCCGTGCTGGCCTTCGCCGCGTTCCTCGTTGCCGAGAAGATCAGCCCCTACCCGATGTTCGATTTCTCGGTGTTCCGGATCCGTCAATTTTCGGGAGCGATCATGGGCGGCATCGGCATGAATTTCAGCTATTGGCCGTTCATCATCTATCTGCCGATCTATTTTTCGGGTGTGCTCGGCTACGACAGCACCACGACCGGCCTGCTGCTGCTCGTCTACACGCTTCCCTTGATGCTGATGTCCTCGACCGCCGAGCGCCTGCGCGCCCGCTATCAGGCGCGGGTGGCGATCCCGCTCGGGTTGCTGACATTGGGGGTCGGCTTTATCGCCATGAGGATAGGTTCGAGCCTTGAGGGAGCCAGCTGGCTGACCATGCTGCCCGGTACGCTGATCGCCGGTATCGGTATCGGCCTCACCAACTCACCGACCACCAACACCACGACGGGTTCGGTGTCGCCGGATCGCGCCGGCATGGCTTCGGGCATCGATATCAGCGCGCGGCTGATCACGCTGGCCATCAACATCGCGGTGCTGGGCCTGCTGTTGACGCAGGGAATTGCTTCCTATCTCAAAACCGCATTGGGCACTGCCCTTGACCCGGACGAATTGCGCGCGTTGGCGGAAAAGATCGCCACCGGAAATCTCGATGGCCTCTCGCAATATTCGCCCAGGCTGGCGACCCTCGACCCGTCCGGCGCGCTTGCGCATGCCGCCTTAGTCAACGGTTTTGGCTGGGTCATGCTCTATAGCGGGATCGGCGTTCTTGCCCTTGCCGTCATCAGCTTCGTCGTCTTCGGCCCCAGAAACGTCGCGCCGCAAGAGGCAAGGGACCGTCATCGTGCTCAGGGCGCAAGCGAAGCTCGATCGTAGCCAGTGCCCGGCGCCTCACCCTTGCCTGCGCGCCATGAAGGCAAGCCGCTCGAACAGATGGACATCCTGTTCGTTCTTCAGCAATGCGCCATGCAGCTTGGGCAACGCGTTCTTCGGGTCGGCGCGCAGATCCTCGGGCGCGATGTCGTCGGCGACCAGCAGCCTTATCCAGTCGAGCGCCTCGGAGGTCGACGGTTTTTTCTTCAGCCCCGGCACTTCGCGGATCTCGTAGAACTGGGTGAGGGCTGCCCGAACCAGGTTCTGCTTGATGCCGGGATAGTGGACGTCGACGATTCTGTGCAGCGTGTCGACGTCGGGAAAGCGGATGTAATGGAAGAAGCAGCGGCGCAGGAACGCGTCCGGCAACTCCTTCTCGTTGTTGGAAGTGATGATGACGATCGGCCTGACGGCGGCGCGGATGGTTTCGCCGGTCTCGTAGACGAAGAACTCCATCCGATCGAGTTCCTGCAGGAGATCGTTTGGGAATTCGATGTCGGCCTTGTCGATCTCGTCGATCAAGAGCACGACCTTCCTGCCGGCGGCGAAAGCCTCCCAGAGTTTGCCGCGCTTGATGTAATTCCTGATGTCGTTGAAGCGCTCGTCGCCCAACTGGCTGTCGCGCAGGCGCGAGACGGCATCATATTCGTACAGGCCCTGCTGCGCCCGCGTCGTCGACTTGACGTGCCATTCGATGAGGTCGAGGCCGAGTGCAGCCGCCACCTGGCGGGCCAGTTCCGTCTTGCCGGTGCCGGGCTCGCCCTTGACCAGCAAGGGCCGCTCCAGCGCGATCGCCGCATTGACGGCCACCATCAGATCCTTGTCGGCGACATAGGCCGCCGTGCCTTCGAAACGCATTCTTGCTCCTCGGTTGGTCATCGCGACCGTAAGGACGAGGCCGTGCCTGTGCAAGGGTGAGGTGTTGGCGGCGCGAGGGCCTGAACCCAACACGGAAAGAGTGCCCGTCTCACTGGCGCTTAGCCGGCCGGCAGCCTATATTGGGCGGGACGGTCTGTGCTTCCCGGCAGGAGAACATTTTCCCCGGGGCCTTAACGATCCTTAGGGAGCTGTCCCTGGGAAGACCCGTGGGTTTTCTCACACGGCGCCCACCTACTTTGTAGGTTCCCGGGATCGCTCTCTCCACCGGTTGTGTGGATCGTCACTTATTGCCACGCGTCCCGCATTTCGGTGGATGATTGCGGTGGAAAACGTCGCTCCCAACACTCCATCCAGATCTGACCTTTTCTACCCTGACTGCATGACCTCTCTCAAAGACCTCAAAAAGCAGCTTCGCCGCGAGGCCCTCGGACGCCGCGATGCGCTCGATGAATTCTGGCGGGTGGAGGTCGCGCTTGAAATGGCTGAGACGGCACGCGATCATCTCCATGTCGAGCCGGGCCAGATCGTTTCCGGCTTCTGGCCGATGCGCTCGGAAGTCGACGTCAGGCCGCTGATGTTTGCCTTGCGCGAAAAGGGCGCGCGGCTTTGCCTGCCGGCCATTCTCGACAAAACCACGATCGTCTTTCGCGAACTGGTGCGCGGCGCGCCGATGGTCGAGATGGGTTTCGGCACGGTCGGCCCGCATGAAGAAGCAGAAGTGCTCGACCCCTCGGTGATGCTGGTGCCGCTCGCCGCCTTCGATGCGCGCGGCCATCGCATCGGCTATGGTGCCGGCTATTACGACCGCGCCATCGCCAAGCTGATCGACAAGGGACAGCCGCCGCGGCTGGTCGGCATCGCCTTCGACTGCCAGGAGGTGGCAATGGTGCCGGATGAGGAACATGACGTCGTCATTCCGGAAATACTGACCGAGAGCGGGTTGCGCCGCTTCGCGTCAAAATTGTAGATAAAAGGACGCATGATCTTTCACAGACGTCATGCAGCTTTTGCTTCGCTGACCTTCGGTGCGGGATCATATGAGACTTCTCTTCCTCGGTGACATGGTTGGAAAGACGGGACGGACGGCGGTGTGGGAACAACTGCCCGGCTTGATCTCCGACTTCAAACTCGATTTCGTCATCGTCAACGGTGAGAACGCCGCCGGCGGCTTCGGCATCACCGAAGATATCTTTCGCGAGACGATCGCGGCCGGTGCGGATGTCGTCACAACCGGCAACCATGTCTGGGACCAGCGCGACGCACTCGCCTTCGCGCCGCGCGAAGAGCGCTTCCTGCGCCCCTCGAACTTTCCCAAGGGCACGCCCGGGCGCGGCTCCGGCGTCTACATCGCCAGGAGCGGCGCGCGCGTGCTGGTCGCCAACATCATGGGCCGGGTGTTCATGCATCCCGAACTCGACGATCCCTTCCAGGCTGGCGAACGCGAGCTTGCCGCCTGTCCGCTCGGCGAGCAGGCGGATGCCGTGATCATCGACTTCCACGCCGAGGCGACCTCGGAAAAGATGTGCTTCGCGCATTTCGTCGACGGCCGCGCCAGCCTCGTCGTCGGCACCCACACCCACCAGCCGACCGGCGATCACCAGATCCTCAATGGCGGCACCGGTTATATGTCCGACGCCGGCATGTGCGGCGACTATGATTCCTCGCTCGGCATGGACAAGGAGGAGCCGCTCAACCGGTTCCTGTCGAAAGTGCCGAAAGGCCGCTTCGAAGCGGCGACCGGACCGGCGACCTTGTGCGGCGTCGGCGTCGATATTTCCGACCGCACCGGGCTGACCGAGCGGATCGCGCCGTTTCGTCGCGGCCCGCGGCTGGAGGAAACCGCACCGTCCTTCTGGTCATGACATTGATATAGGCACGCTTAGTACCTAACTGCCGGCGACACTGCTCTAGATCGTTAAAAGAGGGGACGACCTCCATGCAGCTCATCGAATTCCTGGCGCCGCATTTTCAATTTGTGTCCGATCCAACCGCCTGGGTCGCGCTGCTGACGCTGATTGTGCTCGAGGTCGTGCTCGGCATCGACAATCTGATCTTCATCTCGATCCTGACCAACAAGCTGCCGGAAGCACAACGGGCCCGTGCCCGCCGGCTCGGCATCTCGGCGGCGCTGATCATGCGGCTGGTGCTGCTGGCCACCATTTCGATCATCGTCCAGCTGACCACGCCGGTGTTCACGGCCTTCGGCCACGGTTTTTCCTGGCGCGACCTGATCCTGATCGCCGGCGGCCTGTTCCTGGTCTGGAAGGCGACCAAGGAGATCCATCACACGGTCGATCCCGACGACCACAAGGATACGATGATGGGCGAGACGCTGCAGATCAGCCTCGCCGGCGCGATCTTCCAGATCCTGCTGCTCGACCTGGTCTTCTCAATCGATTCGATCATCACCGCCGTCGGCATGACCGACGAGATCGCCATCATGTACATCGCCGTGATCGTGGCGGTCAGCGTGATGATGCTGGCGGCCGGGCCGCTGGCCAACTTCATCGCCAAGAACCCGAGCATTGTCATGCTGGCGCTGGGCTTCCTTTTGATGATCGGCATGACACTGATCGCCGACGGCATGGGCTACCATGTGCCCAAGGGCTACATCTATGCGGCGATGGGCTTTTCGGCATTGGTCGAGGGGCTCAACATGCTGGCGCGGCGGCGCAAGAAGCCGGGCGGCGGGCATTGAGGCATGAGCAGCAGGGACCTTAGCCAGAATCAGCGCGATCAGTTGGCCAAGCTGGCTGAATTGCCTGACAGCGAGATCGATATCTTGGACATTCCGGGAGCTCCGGCCGAGAATTGGGCTCAAGCTCGTCGTGAGCAGGAAAAGCGGCGATCCCAAGCCCGCCGGTTCAGTTAGCCGGCACGCCCTTCGGGTGACGGTCGCCGATCAGGCCGAGCGTCAGGCCTTGTTCCAGCCACGCCTTGGCACCGGCCAGCACCAGCGTGAAGCCGCCGGTTGAGCCGACGGCCTCTTTGACCTGCCCGTCGCCATCGCCGGCGAAGCCAAAATTGCGAACCTCGAGAAAAGTTGTCTCGCCAGGCATTTCGGTGAAAGTCCAGACCACGGTGGTCGGTGGATCGCTCCACTGCATGACGATCTTTTCGTTCGGAACGATCTCGCTGACGTCGACCGTCGTCGAGACGCCGTACATGCGCCATTCCCAGTGGATCTGCTCGCCGCTGTCCAGCCGGCCGCTGCTATGGGTAAACCAGAATTTTGTGGTGATGGCCGGGTCGACGAAGGCCTCGAACACTTCGGCGACAGGCCGCCGGATCAGCATGCCGGCTTCGGCGGTCGGTTTTTCGTGGATGTCCATGGAATGCTCCTAATGGTCAGATATTGGTCTCGTTGGCGGGTTCGCCTTTCATCTCGCTGCGGTAGTAACCGTCGCGCAAATTGATGCCGTACTCGACATAGGCCTTCATGCAGGCCAGCATCTGCGACCAGCCCTCGCAATTGAGATAGGACTTCTTCAGGCCGACCGCGCCTTCCTGCCAGCCGCTCTCGGCGATGGTGACGAAGGTGCCGCCATCGTCCAGCGGTTCGAAGTTCATCTCGATGCGGGTTTTGTAGGCCGGCTTGCCGTCCTCATCGGTGGCATCCCAGCGCAGCACGATGCGGCGGTCCTTGACCACTTCGTCGACCTCAACCGGCACCTTGCCCCACCAGACGACGCCGGCGCCGGCTTCCAGCGGGGCGCTGGCGCCGCCGATCGTGGTGAAATAGCCGCTCAGTTTCTTCGGATTGACGACTGCGTCGAAGACGTCGGCGACCGGCTTGCCGATGCGTCCGGAAACACTGAATCCAAGTGACATATCAACAGCTCCTTCCCTTGATCGGTTCAACAATATGTTATATAAACATAACATGTCAAGCCGATCGCAAGACGACAATGTTTTCAAGGCGCTGGCGCATCCGCGCCGGCGTGAAATACTGGATCAGCTGAAGGACGCGCCGAAGACGACCGGCACGCTGTGCGAGGCCTTTCCCGATATCGATCGCTGCACGGTCATGCTGCATCTGAAGGTGCTGGAGGAGGCCGACCTGATCGTTGCGCGGCGCGACGGCCGCGAGCGCTGGAACCATCTCAACGCGCTGCCGATCAAGCAGATCCACGACCGCTGGATCAGCCAGTATGCCGGCCATGCGCTCAGCATCATCGACCGGCTGAAATCCGATCTGGAGGCGTGAATGCTTGCTGCAGCCCATGGCGCGCGTCCCGTGCGCGGTGCGGCTGGACGAATTGAGCCGATTTATCTATAAGCCGGCCATTCCGACAGAGAACGCCGTGCTTCCAAGAGGTGCACCTGGGACGCTCTGAAATTTTGAATTCGGGCATTGCGGCAGACGAGGTCAGATCACTTCGCTTCGGGATGCTCTAGCCGAGAAGACGACAGGGGTGCCATGGCTGGCCATTCACAGTTCAAGAACATCATGCACCGCAAGGGCCGCCAGGATGCGGTGCGGTCGAAAATGTTTTCCAAGCTGGCGCGCGAAATCACCGTCGCCGCCAAGAGCGGGACGCCCGATCCATCGATGAACCCGCGCTTGCGCCTGGCGATCCAGAACGCCAAGGCGGTGTCGATGCCGAAGGACAACATCCAGCGCGCCGTCAACAAGGCCTCGATGGGCGATGCCGAGAATTACGAAGCCGTGCGCTATGAGGGCTATGGCCCGGGCGGCGTCGCTGTCATTGTCGAGGCGCTGACCGACAACCGCAACCGCTCGGCGTCCAATGTGCGTGCTGCCTTCACCAAGGCCGGCGGCGCGATGGGCGAAACGGGCTCGGTTTCCTTCATGTGGGACCGCGTCGGCGAGATCTATTATCCGGCATCGGCCGGCAGCGCCGACAAGGTCATGGAAGCGGCAATCGAAGCCGGCGCCGACGACGTGGAAACCGACGAGAAGGGCCACACCATCTATTGCGCCTTCGAGAATCTCGGTGAGGTATCGAAGGCTCTGGAAACCTCGCTCGGCGAGGCAGAATCGGTGAAGCCGATCTGGCGGCCGCAGAACAACGTTCCGGTCGACGAGGAGCGGGCACAGTCGCTGATGAAACTGGTCGCCACGCTCGAGGACGACGACGACGTGCAGAGCGTCTACGCCAACTTCGAAGTCGACGACGAGACCATGGCCAAGCTCAGCGCGGCATGAGCGGAGCTCAGCCCGGCATGAGCGAAAGCGTGCTCCCCGCCATCCGCATCAGCTACTGCACGCAGTGCCAGTGGCTGTTGCGCGCCGGCTGGATGGCGCAGGAGCTGCTGTCGACCTTCGGCACGGACCTTGGCGAAGTAACGCTGGTGCCGGGCACCGGCGGCATCTTCACCATTTCCTGCAATGACGTGCTTGTCTGGGAGCGCAAGCGCGACGGCGGTTTTCCGGACGCGGCCAAGCTGAAGCAACTGGTCCGCGATGTCATTGATCCGGACCGCGACCTCGGTCATTCCGATCGGAAGACAAAGGCGTAGAGGCCGCCGCTGCCGTCACTTGCGTCGCCACGCTCCGAAGGCGGCGCCAATCGCAACACCCACGGCGACGCCCATCGGAAGGTCATCCAGAGCGGTGCCGACCGCGGCACCGACACCAACTCCGATTGCCATGCCGAAGGCCATATTCGAATATTGATCCTTCATCGGTGGCTCCATCCATCCTTTTCAACGCGCGGCGAACCAGAAGGATGCCAGCGCGGCTATGCCGCTGATGGTGCGGACATGGTTCCACATCACCCACTCGTTGAGGTAGCGCGACCACAGGCTTGCGCCATTGCTGCTGGCCGGATCGACGGCGGCGAGCGCATCGTTGAGCGGGACGTTGAAGATCATCGTCACCACCACGATGCCGATGAGATAGAGCAGGCTGCCGGCAACCAGCCAGAGCGAGCCTGGCTGGTTCCAGCCGATCACCGCACCGATGGCGACAACGATGCAGACGAGAGCCGTGCCGAACAGTGCTGTCATGAACAGCGGCGTCACGGCTGTGACGTTGATGGAATTCATCGCGGCAATGCCGCTTGCGGCTGGCATGCGGGCGAGGCCCGGCATGACGAAGCTGGAGAAAGCAAAGAAGACGCCGCCGACGACGCCTGAGCCAAGTGCGGCAATGAAGATGAGAGTGGGAAGAAGTTTCGCGATCATGTCAGTTGCTCCAGATGCCCATTGTGCTTTCCTCCGCATAAACGTGATTAATCCTCACATTTGCAAAACGTGATAAACCCTCGTATTTTTCGAGTCAAGTGATTTTGGCGGCATTTGGAGTCAGGTATGGAAGACGCGGCAACCCCCGTTTCCGCACAGAAGCAGGCTGCTTCACCGCGTCGGGCGCCGAGCCAGCAGCGCAGCCGCGAGCGGGTCGAGCGCATGCTGGCGGCTGCCTCGGCGCTGATCGCCGAGCAAGGCAGCGATGCCATGCGCATGGGTGAGGTGGCGGAGCGCGCTGGGGTGTCGATCGGGTCGCTCTACCAGTTCTTTCCGGACAAGCGGGCGATCATCTGGGCGCTGGCCGAGCGCTACACCGCCGAAAGCCAGTCCTGCATTTCGGCAGCACTGGCTGGTATCAGCGACGCCGAAGGCCTGCAGTCCGCGTTTTCAGAGTTGGTCGACATCTATTACCGGCTGTTCCTGGCCGAGCCGGTGATACGCGACATCTGGTCGGGCACGCAGGCCGACAAGGCGCTGCGCCAGCTCGAACTCGCCGACAGCCGCGCCAACGCCGAATTCCTCAGCGCGGTGCTGAAACGGCTGCGGCCGGCAGCCGATCCGGCGACACTGGAAACCACGGCGTTTCTGGTCTGGCAGATGGGCGAGGCCGCCATGCGGCTGGCGATCTCGGTTGAGCGGCAGGAGGGCGACAGGCTGGTCGCCGCCTACAAGCGCATGGCGTTAAGGGAATTGCTGGCCGAGTAGGACCGCGCCGCAACAAAAAACCCGCCACAAGGGCGGGTTTTTGATCTGTGAAAGCTCGTTTGGCTTAAGTTCTTACTTAACGCAAGTCGTTATCCCAAAACCGCTTGGCACTTTTGGGCGACATGCAATTAGATGCCGAAACCTTCGAAACGCTTCTTGAACTTCGACAGGCGGCCGCCGCGGTCGAGCAGGGTCTGCTGGCCGCCGGTCCAAGCCGGGTGGGTGGTCGGGTCGATATCGAGGTTCATCGTATCGCCTTCCTTGCCCCAGGTCGAACGGGTCGTGTATTCGGTGCCGTCGGTCATGACGACCTTGATGGTGTGGTAATCGGGATGGATGTCGGTCTTCATGGTTCGGTTCCTGGCTTGCCGGCGCTGCCGACGGGCATAAGCCTGCGTCGATGCGCCCCTTTTTAAAACTCGAAGCCGCAGCTATTGAGGAGCCACGGCTTCTAAAACGGTCGGCGAGCCTATACATCAGCCGGAATTGAATCACAAGGCCGCGGCAAGCGCATATTGAGGCGCAGACCCCAAGGACGGCTGGAGGAAACATCGGGATGGCGCAAATCACCAGCGCAGACGAGCGCCGGCGTTCGCTCAAGCCGCTCAGGCGCCTGTTCCCCTACATCACGCACTACCGCACGCTGGTCGTCGGCGCCATTATCTCGCTGGTCATCGCGGCGGCAACCACGCTGGCGCTGCCGCTGGCGGTGCGACGCATGATCGATCATGGCTTCTCGTCGTCCAGCACGACCTTCATTGCCGAATATTTCGCAGCGCTGGTGGCTATGGCCGCCCTGCTGGCGGCAGCATCGGCCGGCCGCTACTATTTCGTCATCACGCTGGGCGAGCGCGTCGTCGCCGATATCAGGCGCGATGTGTTTGCCCATGTGACGACGCTGTCGCCTGCCTTCTTCGACACCGCCCAGTCGGGCGAGATCGTGTCGCGGCTTGCCGCCGACACGACGCAGGTCAAGTCGGCGGTCGGAGCGACGGCCTCGGTGGCGCTGCGCAATGTCATCCTCGGCCTTGGCGCGGTGGGGATGATGGTCATCACCAGCCCGAAACTGTCCGGCCTGGTCATCGCGGCAATACCCGTGATCGTGCTGCCGCTGGTCGCCTTCGGCCGTTCGGTGCGGCGCAAATCACGTCAGGCGCAGGATACGCTGGCCGATGCCACCGCCTATGCCAGCGAGCAGATCGGCGCGGTGCGCACGCTGCAGGCCTTCACCAATGAGAAGCTGGTCACCGGGCATTTCTCGGCTGCGGTGGAAGCTGCTTTCGAGGCGGCACGCTCCTCGATCTTCGCGCGCTCCTTCTTAACCTTCTTCGCCATTTTCACCATCTTCTCGTCCGTCGTGGCGGTGCTGTGGGTTGGCTCGCGCGAAGTG
>NZ_RZQE01000126.1:0-13278 GCF_004022955.1 Mesorhizobium sp. M7A.F.Ca.US.002.01.1.1
GAGTGCCTTCCAGCCTCGCCAGATCGTTCGGTGTGAAGACATCAAAGGCTGCTTCGCTACGGCACATCCGAGCGATCAGCAGGCTGAGCTTGCAGCGCCATTCCTCCGTCGGCAGGCAGTAGCAGCGTTCCTCCACAGACGTTTTTGAATCAACCTGGGAAAATTTCAGGATGCGGCCTTCCTCGACAATCGGTCCGAAATGCGCGTCACCAACATCTTCGGTGTCCATACCCGGTTCCGCTGCGAACAAGGCCATTGGCTTGTCGCCCCGAAGCATCAATTCCAACTCGCGACCATTATATGGCGCGATGCCCTTTGGGGGAGTGCGTTTTGGCACAAAGCATCTCCAAATCGTTTGATTGCTGCATCGTTGCAAGAAACACTTCTGGCGGCAATGCATGAAGGCCGGCAGAGACTCGAACCCCAAAGGCCTGCTTGCCTTGACAAATCCGGCCTCCCATGCGCTTTTCGCGCAAATTTTGAGGCCGGGCTTGATGCTTGGCCTGCAACCCAGCATCCCGGACTTTACCAATGACAATGCACCGTTACCGCAGCCATACCTGTGCCCAGTTGAGGAAGAGCGACGTCGGCTCGACCGTTCGCCTGTCGGGCTGGGTGCATCGCGTGCGCGATCATGGCGGCCTGCTCTTCATCGACCTGCGCGACAATTACGGCCTGACCCAGATCGTCGCCGATCCGGATTCGCCGGCCTTCAAGGTCGCCGAGACCGTGCGCGGCGAGTGGGTCATCCGCGTCGACGGCGAGGTCAAGGCGCGCTTGCCCGAGACCACCAACGCCAATTTGCCGACCGGCGAGATCGAGATCTTCGCCCGCGAGATCGAGGTGCTGTCGGCGGCCAAGGAATTGCCGCTGCCGGTGTTCGGCGAGCCTGACTATCCCGAGGATATCAGGCTGAAATACCGTTTTCTCGACCTGCGCCGCGAGACGCTGCACAAGAACATCATTGCGCGGACAAAAATCATCGCCGAAATGCGCAAGCGCATGGGCGAGGTCGGCTTTACCGAATTCTCGACGCCGATCCTGACCGCGTCTTCGCCCGAGGGCGCGCGCGACTTCCTGGTGCCGTCGCGCATCCATCCCGGCACCTTCTACGCGCTGCCTCAGGCGCCGCAGCAGTACAAGCAGCTGATCATGGTGTCTGGCTTCGACCGCTACTTCCAGATCGCGCCCTGCTTCCGCGACGAGGACCCGCGTGCCGATCGTCTGCCGGGCGAATTCTACCAGCTCGACCTCGAAATGAGCTTCGTCGAGCAGGACGACGTGCTGTCGACCATGGAACCTGTCATGCGCGGGGTCTTCGAGACCTTCGCCAACGGCAAGCCGGTGACGCAGAAATTCCAGCGCATCCCCTATGATGTGGCCATGCGCAAATACGGCACCGACAAGCCGGACCTGCGCAACCCGATCGAGATGCAGGCCGTCTCCGATCATTTTCGCGAGTCCGGCTTCAAGGTGTTCGCCAACATCCTGGCCAACGACCCGAAAGCCGAAGTGTGGGGCATTCCCGCCAAGACCGGCGGCAGCCGCGCCTTTTGCGACCGTATGAATTCCTGGGCGCAGGGCGAGGGCCAGCCGGGGCTGGGCTATATCTTCTGGCGCAAGGAGGGCGACAAGCTCGAAGGCGCCGGTCCGCTCGCCAAGAACATCGGCGAGGAGCGCACCGAGGCGATACGCCTTCAGCTCGGCCTTGCCGACGGCGACGCCGCCTTCTTCGTTGCCGGCGATCCGAAGAAGTTCGTCTCGTTTGCCGGTGCCGCGCGCACCCGTGCCGGCGAGGAGCTGAACCTTGTCGACCGCGAGCGTTTCGAGCTGTGCTGGATCGTCGACTTCCCGTTCTTCGAGTGGAACGAGGAAGAGAAGAAGATCGACTTCGCCCACAACCCGTTCTCGATGCCGCAAGGTGGCATCGATGCGCTGAATGGCGAGGACCTGCTCGGCATCAAGGCGTTCCAGTACGACATGGTCTGCAACGGTTTCGAGATCGCCTCAGGCGGTATCCGCAACCATCTGCCCGAAACCATGGTCAAGGCGTTCGAGACGGTCGGGCTGGACCGCGCCACGGTCGAGGAGCGCTTCGGCGGCCTCTATCGTGCCTTCCAGTATGGCGCACCACCGCATGGCGGCATGGCCGCCGGCGTCGACCGCGTCGTCATGCTGCTGCTCGGCGCCAAGAACCTGCGTGAGATCACCATGTTCCCGATGAACCAGCAGGCCTATGATCTGTTGATGAACGCACCGTCGGAAGCGAGCCCGCAGCAGCTTCGCGACCTGGCGCTGCGCGTTGCCGTGCCCAAGAAGGACGCCTGATCGCGCTTCGGGCGATGCTTTAAAGACCGCCCGAACCATTCTTTCGATTCGCTAATCCCAACGAAAAGCCCGGCATCGCTGCCGGGCTTTTCGCATACCAGATCGCTTCGATCAGTCTTCGTTGGCCTTGACGGTGACACCGAGCGTCTTGGGCAGATCGAGCGGGTTGGACATGGCGCCCGCCATGATCAGTGCGAACGGCACGGATGCCGGCGGCTCCGCCGAGATTTCGAGGCTCTTCGGATCGTCGAGGAATTTGCTGACCGCGGCCGTAACCTGCGCAGTCAGTTCCGGATTGTTGAGCTGCGCCATGCCGAACGGCACGATCGCCTTGGCCTGGTTGGCGATGTCCTTGCCGGACATGCCTTGCTGCTTGCCGACATAGTCCAGAACCTTGTTGGTCAGCGAATCGTCGTCGAAGCGGATCGAGGCGCTGTTGAACGAAAGCTGCTGCAACAGGCCGAGCATGGCCATGCCTTGCGCCGAATTGTCGGCGCCTTCCGGCTGTGCCGCCATCTTCTTCTGCATTTCCTGCAGCGACTTGATGAAGTCCAGCGTGTAGCCGCCGAGATTGAAGGTCATGCCGAGCGTGCCGGCATTCTCGACCGAGATGTCGTATTTCGACAGTTCCATCTTGCCGTCCGTGGGCTGCCAGGTGCCGGCCATTTCGAGATTGCCCGCGATGTTCTGGTAGCCGAGCGCGTTGATGACTTCCTTGGACTTGGGATCGTCCACCAGCGTCAGGTCGGCATTGAATTTTTCCGTGGTGGCGGTGAATTCCATCGCCTTGCCGTCCGCCGGCGGCGTGATTTCGATGGCAAGCCCGTCCATCGAGAAGGCGGTCTTGTCGGCGACCTTGACGGTCATGTTCGAGAGTTCGGCGGACTTGTACATCATCAGCGAGCCCAGCGGGCCGGTGGCGCCGTCGGCCGGAACTGTCATGTCGTGGATGACGAAGGGGCTGAGGTCGAGGGTGACGCCGTCCTTGCTGTGTGTGAAGGCAGCCGTTGATACGGTGGCGATGTCATAGCCGCCATTTGCCTCGGTCACGCCTTCGAGTTTGACGTCGCCGATGGGAAGCGCTTCCTTCTCCGCCGCCGGTTTGATGGCAACGCCCTGCAGCACCATGCTGGTGTTGTCGCCGGTCACCCCGGTCCAGGTGATGTCGACACCTTGTGCGACAAGCGCTGCCTTCAGCCGGTCGGCCACTGCCGTATCCTGTGCGAGGGCCGCATTCAGCGGCAGCGTGAGCAAGAAGGTCGAAAAAGCCAGTTTCTTGAGAATTGAGCGTTTGATTGTCATCGCAAGGTCCCTGAGAGTGTCCTGAAATTGTTTTTTCAATTATTTGCGCCATCACCATTCCGTGACGAACTGGACCGGAAAAAGGCGTGTCCCGGCACATTGGTCAAAAATCGCGGTGAAAGGCAAACCCGATCCCACCGTCTTTGCGCAAACCGGTGAATTTGTCATGAAGAGCCGATAGCCGGATATCGTCGCGCTTGGCGATAGAGCCCGCATGTAACAGGCTGATGTTGGCCGACATCCGCTGGGGTATGGTTTCATGTTGCAGAAAGGCCGGTATCTCCGTCGGGCTCTTGCCGCGAATCACCCACTCGGCTAGTCCGAGCCCATGGGAAAAAGGCTTTTGCCGCCTGAAAATGGCGGTGGCGATCACATCGAGCCGGTCGATCTGAAGAAGGCGCTGGAAGAGCGCTATCTTGCCTATGCGCTGTCGACCATCATGCACCGGGCGCTGCCCGATGTGCGCGACGGACTGAAGCCGGTCCATCGCCGCATCATGCACGCCATGCGCCTGCTGCGGCTCAACCCCGATCAGGGCTTTGCCAAATGCGCCCGCATCGTCGGCGAGGTGATGGGCAAGTTCCACCCGCATGGCGACCAGTCGATCTATGACGCGCTGGTGCGGTTGGCGCAGGATTTCTCGATGCGCTATCCCCTGGTCGACGGGCAGGGCAATTTCGGCAACATCGACGGTGATAACGCCGCCGCCATGCGCTACACCGAAGCGCGCATGACCGATGTGGCGACCGAACTTTTGTCCGGCATCACCGAGGATGCCGTCGATTATCGGCCGACCTACAATGAAGAAGACGAGGAGCCGGTGGTTTTGCCCGGCGCCTTTCCGAACCTGCTGGCCAACGGCTCGTCCGGCATTGCGGTGGGCATGGCGACATCGATCCCGCCCCACAACGCCGCCGAGCTTTGCGATGCCGCACTTCACCTGATCGAAAACCTGGACGCGCCGGTGGCGAAGCTGATGGACTTTGTCCAGGGGCCGGATTTCCCGACCGGCGGCATCATCGTCGACAGCCGCGCCTCGATCCTCGAAGCCTACGAAACCGGTCGCGGTGGCTTTCGCGTGCGCTCGAAGTGGTTCCAGGAGGACCAGGGCAGGGGCACCTGGAGCATCGTTGTCACCGAAATCCCGTACGGCGTGCAGAAGGCGCGGCTGATCGAGAAGATCGCCGAGCTGCTGATGGCGCGCAAGCTGCCGCTGCTCGAGGACATCAGGGACGAAAGCGCGGAGGACGTCCGCGTCGTGCTGGTGCCGAAGAGCCGTTCGGTCGACCCCGGCATCCTGATGGAATCGCTGTTCAAGCTGACCGAGCTCGAAAGCCGCTTCCCGCTCAACATGAATGTGCTGTCGCGCGGCAAGGTGCCCAACGTGCTGTCGCTGAAGGGCGTGCTGCAGGAGTGGCTCGAGCACCGCCGCGAGGTTTTGGTCCGCCGCTCGAAACATCGCCTCGGCGAAATCGAAAGACGGTTGGAGATACTTGCCGGCTACCTGATCGCCTACCTCAACATCGACGAGGTGATCAGGATCATCCGCGAGGAGGATGAGCCCAAGCAGGTGATGATGGCCCGCTGGTCGCTCACCGACACCCAGGCCGAAGCCATCCTCAACATGCGGCTGCGCGCCCTGCGCAAGCTGGAAGAATTCGAGATCCGCAAGGAATTCGACGGCCTGAGCGCGGAGAAGAAGCAGATCGAGGCACTGCTTGCTTCAAACGAGAAGCAGTGGGCGACGATCAAGTGGGAAGTCACCAACATCCGCGACAAGTTCGGTCCGGAGACCGAGCTCGGCAAGCGCCGCACCCAGTTCGCCGACGCGCCCGAGCATGATCTGACCGACATCGCACACGCCATGATCGAGCGCGAGCCTGTCACCGTCGTCGTCTCGGAAAAGGGCTGGCTGCGGGCGATGAAGGGGCATCTGGCCGATCTCTCGACGCTGACCTTCAAGGAGGGCGACAGCCTCAAGCTCGCCTTCCATGCGCAGACCACTGACAAGGTACTGGTCTTCACCACCGGGGGCAAGTTCTACACCATCGGCGCCGACCGGCTGCCTGGCGGGCGCGGCCATGGCGAGCCGATCCGCATCATCGTCGATATGGACAATGACCAGGACATCGTCACCGCCTTCGTTCACGATCCGAAGCGCAAGCTGCTGCTGGCCTCGCACGACGCCAACGGTTTTATCGTGCCGGAGGAGGAAGTCGTTGCCAACACCCGCAAGGGCAAGCAGGTGATGAACGTCAAGGCGCCGGACGAAGCCAAGCGCTGCATCCCGGTCACCGGCGACCATCTCGCCATCGTCGGCGAGAATCGCAAAATGCTGGTGTTCGCGCTCGCAGAGATTCCGGAGATGGGCCGCGGCAAGGGCGTGCGCCTGCAGAAATACAAGGATGGCGGCCTTCTCGACCTCAAGCCGTTCACGCTTGAGAGCGGCCTCTCCTGGCAGGATTCAGCCGACCGCACCTTCACAAGGTCGCGCGAGGAACTGGCTGAATGGATCGGCGCCCGTGCCTCGGCCGGACGCATGGTGCCGAAGGGATTCCCGAGGACGGGGAAATTTGGGTAGCGAGTGAAGCTGCCGATCTCCCCCCTCGTGGGGAGATGCCCGGCAGGGAGAGGGGGGCGCTGTCCCGCCGACGGTCGAGTTCACAGATACTCGATTGGTTTGCGGCTCACGGTCCAAATCCAAGGCCGCGATCCTTCACGCCCCCTCTGTCCTGCCGGGCCTCCCCCACGAGGGGGAGATTGGCAGCTTCACCATCTCATTTGGACTATCGTCACGATTGCTGCACTATATCAGTGCATAGACAGGAGGGGTGTTTGGGAGAGCCAGGCGTTTGAAGGAAGCAAGAATCCAGAAACCGGAACGGCAGCAGCGCCTCTTCGGCCTGTCGACGCCGCTCAGGGCAGCCGTCATCCCGCCGCTGTCGGCGGCACGCTGGCTGCTGGTGCTGATCGTTGCCGCCGGCGTCTATTTCTTCCACGGCTTCCTGTTTCCGGTGCTGGCGGCGCTCGTCATCGCTTTCGCCAGCTGGCCGCTCTACCGCCGCCTGCTTGTCGCGGTCGGCGGCAACCGCACCATCGCCGCGACCTTCGCCATCCTGTTCATCCTCGCCTTCCTGGTGATCCCGATCGCGCTCGCCGGCACCTATGCGATCAACGAGGTCCGCGAATGGGTCGCCTGGGCGATCGAGACCAACCGCCACGGCGCGGTGACGCCACACTGGATCGCCACCATGCCTGTCGTGGGCGAGTGGCTGAACGAACAGTGGACCACCAATTTCGGCCATCCGGGCGGCATTGGTGAGCTGATCCAGCTGGTCAGCGGCGCTAATATCGGCAGCATCTATCGTGGCGTGCTGGCCGCAGGCGGCAGTGCTTTCGGCCTGCTGTTGACGCTGCTGTTCATGATGATCGCGCTGTTCTTCGCCTATCGCGACGGCGAGCACTTTGCCGGCCAGGTCGACCGTCTCGGCGAGCGCATCCTGCCGACCAGATGGGAGCGGATCTCGCGCGTCGTGCCGGCGACGATCTCGTCGACGGTGACCGGCATGACCGTCATCGCCATCGGCGAGGGCCTGGTGCTGGGCATCGCCTACTGGCTGGCCGGCGTGCCGTCGCCGGTCACACTCGGCGCCCTGACCGGCGTCATGGCGCTCATCCCGGGCGGTGCACCGCTGTCGTTCACGCTGGTCTCGATCTACCTCGCCGCCAGCGGCTCGCCGATGGCCGGGCTGGCGCTGTTCCTCTGGGGGGCGGTCGAACTGTTCATCGTCGACAAGACATTGCGCCCCAAGCTCGTCGGTGGCCCGATAAAACTGCCCTTCCTGCCGACTTTTTTCGGTCTGATCGGCGGCGTCAAGACCATGGGGTTTCTCGGCCTGTTCATCGGCCCGGTGCTGATGGCCCTGCTGGTGGCTATCTGGCGCGAATGGCTGCGCGAGGTGGAAATGGCGGAAGACGTCGTTCCCGATGGCGTCGCCGAGATCGAAGGCAGCCCGCCGCAGATCGAAATTGTCGCCGAGAAAAAGGCCCGGGCATGATCTTCGGGATCCAAGCGCGACTCACCTGACGTCGGTCTACGCATGTTTTTGCGATTTGTTCTGCCAAGAATTATTGAGGGAATGCAGGCGCGCGAAGGTTTTTTTGGCGCTGCCTACGAATTGCGAGGCCAACCTGATATCGATCAACACACGTTAGATCGGCTGGAAGATAGTCTCGCCTGGTTTCGACAGAACCTTGCGGTACCGCCACGTTTCAACCTCTCAAGATCGAAAGGTTTTTACCGGAAACAGACGACCCAAGGATTAAGCTGGTTCAAGCCAACGGCAACGGACCATTTGGCAAGGGCTTATGACCTCGCGGCGCTCCTTGGGCGGCATGGGCATCATGTCGAGGTCATGAAGAGTTCCCGTCTGGGATATGTTGTTTACGAGGACGAATACCAGATAATCGCAGAGCCTTTTTCAGATACGGCAACGCGTTGATTGCGCTTGCGTGCGCTGCAGGTCTGGAACGACTGCCGTCCACTCTCTAGGCCGGGTGAGCGACGGCGAGCGTCGCTCGGCGCTTGCGGCCCTCATGCAGTTGCCACAGCGAATGCGCAGTCAGCGTGACGATCAGGATCCCGCCACCGATCAGGCTGTTCCGGGTCGGTGCCTCGGCGAAGATCATCCACACCCAGACCGGCGCCAGCACCGTTTCGAGCACGTAGAACATCGCCACTTCCGGTCCCGAAATGTATTTCGGCCCGGCGGCAAGGCAGAAGAACGAAATCGGCATGACGACCGCGCCGTTGAAGATGATCCACCAGGGCGCGTTCACGTGAAAGCCTTCGCCTGTCACCATGAAGGCCGCCAGCCCAAGCGGCAGAAGCACCCCGACGAGCGAGGTGAATCCCATGTCCTTGCCACTGGCGCGCGAGATGGTGATGGCCACGGCGATGAAGAAGGCCGAGCAGAGCGCCATGAAATCGCCGAACAGCTTGCCGGTGCCGACGGAACCGCCGACGATGACCAGCACGCCGAAGATCATGATCGCCATCGCCGCGATGGTCACCAGCCGCGGCCTCTCGCGCAGGAATATCCAGGACAGCAACCCCGCAAAGACGGTGTTGAAGGCCAGGATGAACACCAGGTCGGCGGTCGAGGTGTGGTAGACGGCGGTGACGAAGGTGATCCCGGTCAGCCCGTAGCATATCGCCACGATCAGGCCGGACCAGCCGGGGATCAGCGGCGGGGCGTTTCGGCTGAGTGCCCGCCAGACCGACCAGATGACCATGGCCGCGACGAAAGTTGTGCCGGTGCGCAGCAGCATGATCGTCCATGCGCCACCGTCGGCGAGGCGGATCAACGGTATGTCGACAGTCAGCGTGAGCCCGCCGATGGCGGTTATCAAAAGACCTTTCTGGTGATCGTGATGAGAGGACATGCAGGAACTTTCGCAATGAAATGCAGGCTGGCGGCCGGCCGGTGCAATGGCGCACTCTCTCCAGCCAACCGGCTGAAAGACCAGCATCCCCTGCCTTGAAACAGTTTAAAGGCGGACCTTGGAAAAGCTCAGCGTGAAACCGCTTCGTTGATGTAGCGTTCCCAGCCCTTGGGGCCGAGATGCTCCTGCGGCATGAAGCGCATCTTATAATTCATCTTGCGCGAGCCGTTGACCCAGTAGCCGAGATAGACATGGGGCAGACCCATCGCCCTGGCGCGGGCGATGTGGTCGAGGATCATGAACGTGCCGAGCGACCGTTCCTCGAAATCGGGATTGAAGTAGGAATAGACCATCGACAGGCCGTCAGCCATCTTGTCGGTGAGCGCCACCGCGATCAGCTCGCCCTGTCCCTTGCCGGTGATGAAGGTGTCGGGTCCACGCCGCCGATATTCGATCACCTTGGTGTCGACATGGGTATCCTCGACCATCATCGCATAGTCGAGCACCGTCATGTCGGACATGCCGCCACGGCGGTGGCGGGCATCGAGGTAGCTGCGGAACAGGGAATATTGTTCGGTCGAGGGCTCGGCATTGTGCATGTAGCCGACGAGATCGGAATTGTGCTGCAGCACGCGCTTCATGTTGCGGCTGGCGACGAATTCCTGGGCGAGGATGCGTACCGAAACACAGGCGCGGCAGGTCTCGCAGGCCGGCCGGTAGGCGATGTTCTGCGAGCGCCGGAAGCCGCCTTGCGTCAACAGGTCGTTCATCTCCGCCGCCTTGTCGCCAACCAGGTGCGTGAACACCTTGCGCTCGAACTGGCCGTCGAGATAGGGGCACGGCGACGGCGCGGTCAGGAAGAACTGCGGCGACTGGGTCGGATGCTGCGTCATCGAGCCTTGGAAACACTCCTTCGAATCGCTCTACCTTTGGCGCGGATGGCGAAAAATTCAACAGGATTATGTGGGCGCGGTCGACTCGACTCCTTCACATTTGTGCTCAATCGGTTGCGACTGCTCTTCAGAGGGCCGTTTCAGCGGTCGGTGCGGCTGACGACCGTGCCAAGCAAAAGATCGTGCAAGGTGCGTTTGCGGTCGGAAAACAGCGTCACCAGCAGGACAAGCGGCGACAGGATGACATTGCCGGCCCAGAACAGCACCGAATGGACAACCGCAGTGAGGCCGTCGATCGGCCTGCCGTCGAGCCGGTCGAGCCGGATGCCCATCATCTTCATGCCCGTGGTGGCCTGGTCAGCGCTGCCCAACGTGTTCCAGATGTAGAGGATGGCCACAGTCGGCACCAGGACGCCGAACAGCATCCAGCCAAGGCCGAGGGTCAAAAGCCCGAGAAAGAACACCAGAATGGCAAACGGAATGGTGAGCAGCGCGACGATGATATAGTCGATCACAAAAGCCAGGATGCGCCTCGTGCGTACGCCGTCATAGGCCCTGACATCGTCGAGCCTGCTGGTGATGATTTCGCCGTCGAGAACGCGCGCGTTCATGTCATTTCCTCGTAACAAGGTCCGACATAGGGTGCGGACTGCTCAGCCATGAAATGGTGAAGGCCTGTGGCGGAATCAAGATCGCGCTTCCAGCGGTGCTCCAGCTTCGATGGCGTCGGGCCCGATGCGAACTGGTTGAATTTGCGGCGCGGATAGCATTAGCTTGTTGCGGCGCAGCAGAGCGCACAGGGGACGGGGCAATATGGACTACGACATGCTGGTCATCGGCAGCGGCCCTTCCGGCCGCCGTGCCGCGGTGCAGTCGGCCAAGCTCGGCAAGTCCGTGCTGGTGGTCGACCGCGGCCGGCGTCTGGGCGGTGTCTCGGTGCATACCGGGACCATCCCATCGAAAACGCTGCGCGAAACGGTGCTCAATCTCTCGGGCTGGCGCGAGCGCGGCTTCTACGGGCGTGGCTACCGCGTCAAGCAGGATATTTCGGTCGGCGATCTGGTCGAGCGCCTGCACAAGACGCTCGACCATGAGGTCGAGGTGCTGCAGCACCAGTTCATGCGCAACACGGTCAAGAGCGCTCGCGCCGCGGTGAAATTCCTTGGCCCCAACAAGGTCAGCCTGACATCAGACACCGGCGATTACAGCGAGGTCGGTTTTGCCAATGCGCTGATAGCGGTCGGCACCAGGCCGCACCGCCCGCGCGACGTGCCTTTCGACAAGACCCGCGTCTTCGACAGCGACGAGATGCTGGAGCTTGATCGCTTGCCGCGCACGCTGACCGTGATCGGCGCCGGCGTCATCGGCGTCGAATATGCGACGATCTTTTCCGCGCTCGACGTGCCGGTAACCTTGGTCGAGCCGCGCAACTCCATCCTCGATTTCGTCGACCGCGAGATCGTCGACGATTTCATCCACCAGATGCGCGATCGCGGCATGACCATCCGGCTGGGCAGCGCGGTGAAGGAGATCCGCTCCAAGCCGGACGCCGCCGAAGTGGAACTGGCCGATGGCCGCACCATCCGTTCCGAGGTTGTGCTCTACGCCGCCGGCCGCACCGGCAATGTCGGCAGCCTGGGCCTGGATGTCGTCGGCATCGACGCCGACTCCAGAGGGCGCATCAAGGTCGATCCGCAATCCTTCCAGACCAGCGTGCCCAACATCTATGCCGCCGGCGACGTCATCGGCTTTCCGAGCCTGGCCTCGACTTCGATGGAGCAGGGCAGGGTGGCCGCCTGCCATGCCTTTGGAGTGCCTTTGCCGCCGCCGCCGGAAACCTTCCCCTATGGCATCTATGCGGTGCCGGAAATCTCGACGGTCGGCCAGTCTGAAGAACAGGTGCGTGAGAGCGGTGCGGCCTACGAGGTCGGCGTGGCGCGTTTTCGCGAGACCTCGCGCGGCCACATCATGGGTGTCAACACCGGCTTCCTGAAGCTGCTGTTTTCGATCGAAACGCGCCGTCTGCTCGGCGCGCACATCATCGGCGAGGGCGCCACCGAGCTCATCCACATCGGCCAGGCGGTGATCAATCTCGGCGGCACCGTCGACTTCTTCGTCAACAACACCTTCAACTATCCAACGCTCGCCGAAGCCTACAAGATCGCCGGGCTGGATGCCTGGAACCGGATGGGAAGAGGGTAGGCCGGCTGGTCGTGGCGGCGAGCCTGTCAGCTTGCCTGCGCCACCGCCGCCGGTCCCGCCAGCCATTGCCTGACGATTGCCGCGTCGGCGCTGCCGACTTCATGACCTGATGAGACAATCCTGGCGTCGATCTCGGCGCCATGCCGACTGAGCAATGTCACCAGAGCAGGGGCGAAAGGCGCATAGGTGAGGTCGGCGGCGCCGGCGATCATCAGCACCCGCACCTTTGACAGATCCGTCGCCGGCACATCATCGAGCACCGGCATCGGTCGCAGCAGCGCGGCGCGTTCGACAAGGCCCGGATGCAGCAGCATCAGGCTCGAAACCAGATTGGCGCCGTTCGAATAGCCGAGGAAAATTGTGCGCGAGAGGTCGAGACGATGGCGTGTGGCCGCATCAGCGACGAAGCCCGCAAAGGCCTCGGTTTCGGTGCGGATGCTCGCCTGTTCGAAGCGCGTCGGCGTGATCCGCGCGAACCAGCGGAAACCATCCTCCTGGACAACGCGGCCACGCACCGCGATGAGCGTGGCACGCGGTGCGATCTCTCGCGCCAGCGGCACCAATGTCGTCTCGTCGACACCCGACCCATGCAGCAGGAAGAAGCAGTCGCCCGTTGAATCCGCCGCGCCGTAAAGCCGGTAGTGGAAGGCGAGATCACGCCGCAACGCACCATCTTGTGAGGTCTCGTCGATCATCGACCATCCTCTTGATTATATGACGTTTCGCTCAATTTGCCGGCTTCAAAACGCAATATTTTCAAGCTCCGCGAAAGTTGATTGAACCGGGCGCATTACAGTCCGTTTCTCCGCCGATAACATCCTTCGGGAGGAATCGAAGCGGTGCGCCGGGGGTCGCATTGCCGGTATGAACAACCAGCTTTGAGGCCTTTTTGTCGATGACCACCCAGATTTCCCCGGACCGCGATGCGCGTGTCCCAGACCGCGAGGCGCGTGTCCCGGACCGCACTGAGCGCGACACGCGCATCGATGTGATCCGTGCTCTCGCCTTGTTGACCATCTATGTCGACCATGTGCCGGGTACCGCCTTCGAGTATCTGACATACAAGAATTTCGGCTTTTCGGATGCGGCGGAGGTCTTCGTGCTGATC
>NZ_RZQE01000127.1:0-13185 GCF_004022955.1 Mesorhizobium sp. M7A.F.Ca.US.002.01.1.1
CCGCCACCGGCATAGCCGCCAACCTGGCCGCCTTCACCCTGCCCGCGCGCGTCGAGCATCTGCAGCTCACCGCGGAATTTCTGCAGCACGACTTCCGTCGTGTACTTGTCGGCGCCGGTCTGGTCCTGCCATTTGCGCGTCTGCAGCTGGCCCTCGACATAGACCTTCATGCCCTTCTTCAAATACTGCTCCGCCACCTTGGCGATGCCCTCATTGAAGATGACGACGTTGTGCCATTCGGTCTTTTCCTTGCGCTCGCCGGAATTCTTGTCACGCCAGCTTTCCGACGTCGCAATGCGAATGTTGACGACCGGCTCGCCCGAGTTGAGGCGACGGATTTCGGGATCCGCGCCGAGGTTGCCGACCAAAATGACCTTGTTGACGCTACCCGCCATGATATTTCTCCGCGCTCATCCGAAACAAATTTTTTTGTCGCAGCACCTTACAGGCTGCAGGCGTCAGCCGCTTGCCGTGGCTGCCTTTACCCACAAGGTTTTTGTTCCCTGTTCGTTCTATGGTGCAGATGACGTTCTGTCAATGTTTGTCAGCAAGATGTAGTGTCCCGGCCGGAAATTTCCATGAAATCGGATCTGACCGGGGGCGATCAAATGAAGTCTGTCGCACATGAGGACCAGCAGCGCGAGCAATGGCGAGCAGGTGTGGAAACACGCATGCATGTGTCGGCCAGCGATGGTGCATCGCAACTTTGCATATTCGAGCAATGGGTCGAGCCCACGGTCGGCGCCCCAACGCATTGGCATCCCGTGGAGGAAGTGCTGACCGTTATCGCCGGTAGGGCTGAGATGTGGATCGACGATGAGCATACAGTCGTGACATCGGGCCAGTCTCTCGTTGTCCCCGCGAACAGGAAACACGGGTTCAAGAACGCCGGCACTGGAACGCTTCACATCCACGCCGTCCTTGCGTCGCCGATTTTCGAGGCGACGTTCGATGGGCCTGCCGGAATGGTGAGACGCTGGCTTCCGACAATCTCGTAAAACAGTGCTTGCCAAATCAATAAGTATTCACTTATGCTTTCGACATGATCGAAGCAGAGATTTTTCGCGCACTGGCCGACCCGACGCGCCGCGCCGTCTTTGAGCGGCTGGCCGCAGGCGAGATGAGCGTGTCGGAATTGCGCACCGGTATGACGGTGTCGCAGCCCGCGGTGTCGCAGCATCTGGCGGTGCTGCGTGGCGCCGGCCTGGTGGTCGAGCGGCGAGCCGGCCGCAACGCCTATTACCGCGCCGATCCGCAGGGGCTCGCTCCCTTGCTCTCCTGGATCGAACGCTACCGGACTTTCTGGCCGGAACGCATCGAAAGGCTGAAGGCGGTTTTGAAGGACATGGATCAATGAAGAAGGCGGGATCAACGACCAACGAGGGCCAAATCGACGCCGCGGATGCGCTCGAGTTCGAGTACGACCTTGCCGAGCCGCCGGAAAAGGTCTGGCGGGCCCTGACCGTACCGGAATTGCTGGCCGCCTGGATGATGCCGAACGACATCAGCCTCGAGATCGGCAACCGTTTCGCCTTCGCCCGGCCGGACACGCCGATCGAATGCGAAATCCTCGACGCCGAACCCGAGAAGCTGCTGCGCTATTCCTGGCGGGAGCAGCCGGGCGACGCAGCCAGGCAGGATCCGCTCGACAGTACCGTCACCTTCACACTTGCCCGAACCGTTTCCGGCGGCACGCATCTGCGTGTCGTCCATGACGGCTTTGCCCGCAAGGCCATGCCTGCCATCGCCATGGCAGGCGCCGGCTGCCGTCTTTCGCTCGGTTTGCGCGCAATTGGAAAGCCCATCGCCGCGAACGCACCGCGCCTTCTGCGCGCGGCATAATAGAAAATCGGAGAAGAAAAATGAGCGGTGTTGCCAGTCTGGTGCCGATGGTCATCGAGCAATCGAGCCGCGGCGAACGCGCCTTCGACATCTTTTCGCGGCTGCTGCGCGAGCGCATCATCTTCATCAACGGCGAGATCAACGACGACAGCTCGGCGCTGGTCTGCGCGCAGCTTTTGTCGCTGGAATCGGACAATCCGGACAAGGAGATCTCGCTCTACATCAACTCGCCGGGCGGCGTGGTGACCAGTGGTTTCGCCATCTACGACACGATGCAATATATCAGCTGTCCGGTGTCGACCGTATGCATGGGCTTTGCCGCTTCGATGGGCTCGTTCCTGCTGATGGCAGGCACACCGGGGCGCCGGATTTCCCTGCCGAACGCCACCATCCTGCTGCATCAGCCGCTGGGCGGGTTTCAGGGCCAGGCCTCCGACATCCAGCGCCATGCCGAGCGCATCGGCAGGACGAAACGGCACATGGCCGAGCTCTACGCGCAGCATTGCGGCCGTACCTATGAAGAGGTCGAGCGCACGCTGGACCGCGACCACTTCATGACCGCCCGCGAGGCGCAGGCATGGGGCATCGTCGACCATGTTTTCGACACGCGCAAAAAGGCGGCGTAAGCCAGGGCCGGAGCGGAGTCCGGCCGGCTGCCGAAGATTTGACGATGCCGGTCTGGTTCCATGGGCGGCGCGCCACTATAGTCCTGGGATGACCGACACTCATCCTTCCAGACCACTGCGCCCCGTCATCGCCGTCGTGGTGCTCGCTTTTGCCAGTCTCGTGAGTGGCGCGGCTCTTGCAGAGGACAGTTCGCCGTCGACGCAAAAAAGCGCCCTGCCCGGCGTGACCGGCGACTACCGCATCGCCAAGCCGGCTCCCGAGCCGGACGATGCGCTGCCGGCCGGCGAGAACGGCACATTCAAGATCGGCGATACGGATGTCAGGATTTCCGGCAGCATCACCGTCGATGTCGGCGCCGGCTCGATCGGGCCGCCGCGTCACTGAGTGCGCGCGGAAATGAGCGTTCCCCACATAAAACGGCCCCGCCGTGCCTTGGGCAAACGGACGGGGCCTTCTGGATCTCAAATCCAACTTTGCCGGGAGTGTACTGCCGGCGTTTGATTTCGGATGCACCGCGGCGTTCGGCCGACGATCCGACTAGCAGTCTCTGATTTTTAGGAGATATGGCAGGTCACGGTTTGCCGGGTGGCGCAGACGCTAAACCCTGGCACTTATGCCTGCCGCGGCTCCAGTGACAACTGGAACCCTAGGGGACGATCCGGTGGCGTCATAGCTCCGCTCCTCTGTCCGTTGCGATTGTTGTCAATTCGAAGCACAAATCGCAAATGCCTGCGGCGTCTCGCAGGCCGCCTTTGGGCGGCGAGGCCATCGAAAGACGGCCGGCTTCGTTGACTTCCGGAGACTGCGCTCCTGGGTTGCCCGCGTCAACCATCAATAGCCGGTTACCGAAAAACGTGATCGCCGGGAGGTTACGTACAAGTCAGTTTTTGCACAGCTTTGTCAGGAGCGTGTTCGGCCTTTGTTCTTTCCGCTTGCCCGTTCACGCGAAAGACGCTTAAACGCTTTTGTCGGGAATTGTGGCGTCTCTCGACGTGGCGGCAAAACTACCTACATAGGGGATGGCCGGGAAAACCCGCCATTCCAGGAAATTCCAGATTCTGAGGCGGCGACCGGCTATGGCCGACCATAAATATCTTTCCATTCGCGGGGCGCGCGAACACAATCTGAAGAATGTCGATCTCGACCTGCCGCGTGACAGCCTGATTGTCATGACCGGCCTGTCGGGGTCCGGCAAGTCATCGCTTGCCTTCGACACGATCTATGCCGAGGGCCAGCGGCGCTACGTCGAAAGCCTGTCGGCCTACGCGCGGCAATTCCTCGAAATGATGCAGAAGCCTGACGTCGACCAGATCGACGGCCTGTCGCCTGCCATTTCCATCGAGCAGAAGACCACATCGAAGAACCCGCGTTCGACGGTCGGCACCGTCACCGAGATCTACGACTATATGCGCCTGCTTTTTGCGCGCGTCGGCATCCCCTATTCGCCGGCCACCGGCCTGCCGATCGAGAGCCAGACGGTTTCGCAGATGGTCGACCGCGTGCTGGCGATCGAGGAAGGCACGCGCCTGTTCATCCTGGCGCCGATGGTGCGCGGCCGCAAAGGCGAGTACCGCAAGGAATTGCTGGAACTGCAGAAGAAGGGCTTTCAGCGCGTCAAGGTCGACGGCGTCTTCTATGAGATCGCCGACGTGCCGGCGCTGGACAAGAAGTACAAGCATGACCTCGATGTCGTCGTCGACCGCATCGTCGTGCGCGGCGACCTCGCGACGCGGCTTGCCGATTCCATCGAAACGGCGCTGAAGCTGGCCGATGGGCTGGCGGTCGCCGAATTCGCCGACAAGCCGCTCGATTCCAGCCAGACCGGCGAGGATTCGGTCAACAAGTCGAAGAACGAGACGCATGAGCGCATCCTGTTCTCGGAAAAGTTCGCTTGCCCGGTCTCCGGCTTCACCATTCCGGAAATCGAACCGCGGCTGTTCTCGTTCAACAACCCGTTCGGCGCCTGCCCGACCTGCGACGGTCTCGGCAGCCAGCGCGCCATCGACGGCAATCTGATCGTGCCGGATGAAAACATCTCGCTGCGCGACGGCGCCGTCAGCCCGTGGGCGAAGTCGACCTCGCCCTATTACGCGCAGACGCTGGAGGCATTGGGCAAGGCCTATGGCTTCAAGCTCGGCGACAAGTTCAAGGATTTGTCTGAAGAGGCCAAGGAAGCCGTCCTGCGCGGCACCGGCGAGCGCGAGATCACCTTCCAGTATGATGACGGCCTGCGCTCCTACAAGACGACGAAAACTTTCGAAGGCGTCATCCCCAATCTCGAGCGGCGCTGGAAAGAGACCGAATCCGCCTGGATGCGCGAGGAGATCGAGCGCTTCATGTCGGCCACACCCTGCCCGGTCTGCAAGGGCTATCGGCTGAAGCCCGAGTCGCTGGCGGTGAAGATCGCCGGCAGGCACATCGGCGAAGTCACCGAGCTTTCCATCCGCAAGGCCGACCAGTGGTTCACCGACCTGCCCGCGTCGCTCAACGACAAGCAGAACGAAATCGCGGTGCGTGTGCTCAAGGAAATCCGTGAACGGCTGCGCTTCCTCAACGATGTCGGGCTCGACTATCTGACGCTGTCGCGCAATTCCGGCACGCTGTCGGGCGGCGAGAGCCAGCGCATCCGGCTGGCATCGCAGATCGGCTCCGGCCTGACCGGCGTGCTCTATGTGCTGGACGAGCCGTCGATCGGCCTGCACCAGCGCGACAATGCGCGCCTGCTCGATACGCTGAAGCACCTGCGCGACATCGGCAACACGGTGATCGTCGTCGAGCATGACGAGGACGCCATCCTGCATGCCGACTATGTCGTCGACATGGGCCCGGCCGCCGGCATCCATGGCGGCGAGATCATCGCCCAGGGCACGCCGCAGCAGGTCATGGCCAATCCCAATTCGATCACTGGCAAATATCTGTCGGGCGCGCTCGAAGTGGCGACGCCCGGCGTGCGGCGTGAAGCGAAGAAGAACCGCCGCATCAAGATCGTCGGCGCGCGCGGCAACAATCTGAAGAACGTCACCGCCGAAATCCCGCTCGGCACCTTCACCGCCGTCACTGGCGTGTCCGGCGGCGGCAAGTCGACCTTCCTGATCGAGACGCTGTTCAAGGCCGCCTCGAGACGCATCATGGGCTCGCGCGAACATCCGGCCGACCACGACCGCATCGAGGGCCTCGAATTCCTCGACAAGGTCATCGACATCGACCAGTCGCCGATCGGCCGCACACCGCGTTCAAACCCGGCCACCTATACCGGCGCCTTCACGCCGATCCGCGACTGGTTCGCTGGCCTGCCGGAGGCCAAGGCGCGCGGCTATCAGCCGGGACGCTTCTCGTTCAACGTCAAGGGCGGCCGCTGCGAGGCCTGCCAGGGCGACGGCGTCATCAAGATCGAGATGCACTTCCTGCCCGACGTCTACGTCACCTGCGACGTCTGTCACGGCAAGCGCTATAACAGAGAGACGCTCGATGTCCTGTTCAAGGGCAAGTCGATCGCCGACGTGCTCGACATGACGGTCGAGGAAGGCGTCGATTTCTTCGCCGCGGTGCCCGGCGTGCGCGACAAGCTCGACACGCTGAAGCAGGTCGGCCTCGGCTACATCCATATCGGCCAGCAGGCGACAACGCTGTCCGGCGGCGAGGCGCAGCGCATCAAGCTGGCCAAGGAACTGTCGCGCAAGGCGACCGGCAAGACGCTCTACATCCTGGATGAGCCGACCACTGGCCTGCATTTCCACGACGTTGCCAAACTGCTGGAAGTGCTGCACGAACTGGTAGACCAGGGCAACACGGTGGTGGTCATCGAGCACAATCTCGAAGTGATAAAAACCGCGGACTGGGTGCTCGACCTCGGCCCCGAAGGCGGCGACGGCGGCGGCGAACTGGTCGCCTCCGGCACGCCGGAAGCCATCGTGCGCGAAAAGCGCAGCTACACCGGCCAGTTCCTCAAGGAGCTTCTGGAGCGACGTCCCGGAGGCAAACGCGAAGCGGCGGAGTGATCGACCGGTTGGCGCCTGGAGAGCTCTGGAGAGCTTTTGAATGACAATCAGAAGAGCGCTTGCCGGTGATCTCCAAACCGTCGTCTCGCTGACGGAAGCGGCCTATGCGCCTTACATCGCGCTGTTCGGCGCGCCGCCGATCCCGGTCACCGAGGACTATGCGCCGCGCATCGCGCGCGGCGAGGTCTGGTTGCTGGAAAGTGGCGGCGAGCTTGCCGGGCTGATCGCGCTGGAGCGACATGACGACCACGCGATGATATTCTCCGTCGCGGTCTCCCCCGACTTTCAAGGCAAGGGCTTCGGCATTGCGCTGCTGAAACACGCGGATGAGCAGACCCATCTCTGGGGTCTGCCAGAAGTGCGGCTCTACACCAACGCCAGGATGGAGCGGAACATTGCGCTCTATCTTGCCTATGGTTTCCACGAAACGGGTCGCCGGCCCAATCCCTACCGGCCAGGATGGGTGCTCGTCGACATGATCAAAACCGTCGATCAGATTACCGCGGCCTGATCTTTTTCTGCATTGGGAGGATGACAATGAGCACATCGGGAACAATCCGCGCCGGCATGGGCGGCTGGACCTTCGAACCCTGGGATACGTCCTTCTATCCCGACAAGCTTTCCAAGGCCAAGCAGTTGAACTACGCCACTCGCCAGGTGCCGAGCATCGAGGTCAACGGCACCTACTATTCCAGCTTCAAGGAGCCGACCTTCGTCAAATGGGCCAGCGAAGCGCCGGACGGCTTTGTCTATTCGCTGAAGGGCAACCGCTTCGTCACCAACCGGCGCGTGCTGGGCGAGGCCGGCGAATCGATGATGCGCTTCCTTGGCTCCGGCGTGGCGGCGCTCGGCGAAAAGCTCGGGCCGATCCTGTGGCAGTTCGCGCCGACCAAGAAATTCGATCCGGACGATTTCGAAGCCTTCCTGAAGCTGCTACCGGAAAAGCAGGACGGCGTTGCGCTGCGCCATGCGCTCGAAGTCCGCAACGACAGTTTTGTCGTGCCGGAATTCGCAGCACTTGCCCGAAAATACAAGGCCGCGATCGTCTACGCCGACCATGCCAAATATCCTGATATCGCCGACATCACCGCCGATTTCGTCTACGCCCGACTGCAGACCGGCAGCGATGACAATCCCGACTGCTATACGCCGAAAGGCCTCGATGAATGGGCCGCGCGGGTAAAGACCTGGGCGCAAGGCAAGCAGCCGGCCGACCTGCGGCGCGCCGACCCCGCCACCGATGCGCCGGTCAAGCCGCGCGACGTGTTCGTTTACTTCATCACCGAGGGCAAGGTGCGCGCGCCGTTCGGCGCCATGGCACTGATGAAGCGAGTGGACCAGGGTCAACCGGTGCCCTGACGCAGCGGAATCATGGCATCTTCGCCACCGTCGTAACCTTATCGATACCTCCTTGCTGCATGAATCCAGCCAGACCAGTCGCAGATCTGGGCCGCCACGGGCAAGGACGAGGGGCATGTCGCTCGACTACACTTCACTTCTCCTGGCTGTCGGTTTTTCCGCGGCCTGCCTGAGCCTGACATTGTTCGGCATGTGGCTGACCGCTCGCTCGGAGAAATTCCTGCTGACATGGGCGATCAGCCTGGTGTTCGTGGTCGGCGATATTTTTGTCTATGACGCTTATATCGACATGCCCGGGCGCCTGCTGGGCATCGCCACGCTGGCTTTCCTCCTGCTCGGTTTCTCGACAATGCTGGGCGCGGCCTACCAGTTTAGAACCGGCGGCTCGCCAGTGCCCCGAACTGTACTTGGCAGCGCCATTTCGCTGGCCGTGACGTTGCCTCCCATGGCTCTAGGCTATGACGGGCTGGGCTTCATGTTCGAAAATGCCTTCGCCGCCTTGCTTCTGTTCGCAACGGCGGTCGAATACTGGAAGGGCCGCGACGAAGCCCCTGCCCTGACGATCGGTATCACCGCGCTCTATTCTGCCACGGCCGCATCCTTCGCTCTCTGCGCCATGGTTTTAGCCTTGGATGGAAAGCTGGTCCTTGGACATGCGCCAAGCAACTGGGCCGAGGAACTGAGCCTCATCATCGTCATCGCCAGCATGACCGGGATTGGAGCGCTTTCCCTGGCCCTGAATCAGGGACGCTTGGCCCGGCATCACCGCCACAATGCCCTGACCGACCCGCTGACCGGCCTGCTCAACCGCCGCGCCCTGTTCGACCTGCACGGCGATGCGCCGGTCGGCGCCTTCACGGCGGTGGTCGTCTTCGATCTCGACAACTTCAAGGCCATCAACGACGAATTCGGCCACGCCGCCGGTGATGAAGTGCTGAGGGTGTTTGCACGGGAACTCGCCAGCAATCGCCGCCCGGCCGACGTCGCCGCGCGCATGGGCGGCGAGGAGTTCGCGCTGGTGCTGAAGCGGACCTTGCCCGAAACGGTGGAGGCCACCGCCGAGGCCATACGGGCAGCTTTCGCCGCGCACCGCATCGAAACCGAGACAGGCTCGCTGATATGCACCGTCAGTGCCGGATTTGCTTTCGGCACCAAGGAAGGCCTCGGCTTCGACAAGGTGCTCAACGCCGCCGACAAGGCGCTCTACGACGCCAAGCGCGGAGGCCGTAACCGCGTCACCGCGTCTCCGTTCAGGCGCGCAAGCTAATCGCGCAACACCGGCCTCTGATCGTGGGGAGACGAATGCGGCTCCTAGGCCGCCATGACAATCTCATTGAAGGTATCGAGATCGACATAGAAGACCTTGGTGATCTCCTCGATCAGATCGTCGTAGTCGCAGCCCTGTGATCTCAAGATATTGATGGCAGCGATGATGTCGACGCGTTCGGTAAGCCGCCGCTTCTGGTAATCCTCGACGTAACGTTCCATGGCTGTCCTTTAGCCTGTGTGCCCAAACGCGTTTGAACGACAGAGATCGCAGGAGGGAAGCTAGGCAGCCTTGCTTGCGTGAAACTTGCCCGGCATTGGCCGTGGTCCTCGATCTGCGATAACCAGACTGATACGGAAGCGGCCGACTCACAAAGCCATGGAAAAGACTAGCACGCGATATTGAGCGTGCCAGAGACGCAGGTGATCGGATGGAGAAATATTGGACTTGGCAAGAACTTCGGATCGCCAACTGAAGTTCACCGCCAATTCTAGACGGTAAGGAACTTCCGCACATCAGCCCGGTCTAAATCTTCAGCCGGGCCGGTATGGACGATCACGCCCCGGTCCATGATGTTGACCTCGTCGGCGAGCTCGCGGCAGAAATCGAGATATTGTTCGACCAAAAGCACGGCGATGCCCGCCTGGTCGCGCAGATAGCGGATGGCGCGGCCGATGTCCTTAATGATCGACGGCTGTATGCCCTCGGTCGGTTCATCGAGCACGAGCAGTTTCGGCCGCATCACCAGCGCCCGCCCGATGGCGAGCTGTTGCTGCTGGCCGCCGGAAAGATCGCCGCCGCGACGGCCGAGCATCTGCTTCAGCACAGGGAACAATTCGAAGACATGCGCCGGAATGTTGCGGTCGGCTCGCCTCAGCGGCGCAAAGCCTGATTCCAGGTTCTCCCGCACGGTGAGCAGCGGAAAGACCTCCCTGCCCTGCGGTACGAATGCGATGCCCGACCGGGCGCGGTCATACGCCGCGCTCCGGTCGAGCGCCTTCCCCTCGAAGGCAACGCTTCCGCTCGTCAGCCGGTGGTGGCCGACGATCGATCTCATCAAACTGGTCTTGCCGACGCCGTTGCGGCCGAGCACGCAGGTGATCTTGCCGGCGCCCGCCTTCAGCGATACGCCGCGCAGCGCCTGGGCGGCGCCGTAGTGCAGCGTGGCATTGGAAACTTCGAGCATGTCAGCGCCGTCTCCAGAACCTGAGAAACGACAGATCGAAGTGATGGAACTGAACCCGCCAGACCATGCTCATCTCCCCAGATAGACTTCGACGACACGCTCGTCGGCCGACACGAAATCGAGTGTGCCTTCCGAGAGCACCGAGCCCTCGTGCAGGCAGGTGACCTTGACGCCGAGCTCGCGCACGAAATGCATGTCGTGCTCGACGACGATGACCGAATGGTCGCGGGCGATATCCTTGAGCAGCCGCGCGGTTTCCTCGGTCTCGGCATCGGTCATGCCGGCGACCGGCTCGTCAACCAGAAGCAGTTTCGGGTCCTGCGCCAAGAGCATGCCGATCTCCAGCCACTGCTTTTGCCCATGGCTGAGATTGGCCGCCAGTTCGTCACGCTTGTCGCCAAGCCGGATGATGCCGAGGATGTCATCGATCTGCCGCGTCTCGGCGGCCGAGCGGCGGTGAAACAGCGCCGGGAAGATCGAGCGAGGACCCTTCAGCGCCAGCATCAGGTTTTCCTCGATCGTGTGGCTTTCGAAGACGGTCGGCTTCTGAAATTTACGGCCAATGCCCATCATTGCGATCTCGGCCTCGTCGTGCTTGGTCAGATCGACTTGGCCGTCGAAGAACACTTCGCCCTCGTCGGGCCGCGTCTTGCCGGTGACGATGTCCATCATCGTCGTCTTGCCGGCGCCGTTGGGGCCGATGATGGCGCGCATCTCGCCCTTGTCGAGCACCAGCGACAGATTGTTGATGGCGCGAAAGCCGTCGAAGGAGACCGAGACGCCGTCGAGATAAAGGATCGTGTTCGACTTTGACATGGTCGCTCACTCCGCCGGCTGTGGTTCGGGGTTGCTGGCGGACCAGTCACCTGGCTTTCTTGCTTCACTGCGAACGATTTTCGCCGGCGGCGAGACATCGGCATCGGTGCCGGCTTCCTCGGCAATCGAAGCAGCTCGCAACGCCTTGGCGTTGCCGCGCCAGCTGTCCCACATGCCGATGATGCCCTTGGGCAGCAAAAGCGTGACGGCGACGAATAGTCCACCCAGTGCAAACAGCCAGAACTCCGGCAGTACGCCGGTGAACCAGGATTTTCCGGCATTGACCAGCAACGCACCGATGATCGGCCCGACAATGGTGCCGCGCCCGCCGACAGCCGCCCAGACGACGACTTCAATCGAATTGGCCGGCTCGAATTCACCAGGGTTGATGATGCCGACCTGCGGCACGTAGAGCGCACCGGCTATGCCGGCCATGACGGCCGAGACGGTGAAGGCGAACAGTTTCACGTTCTCCGCCCGCCAGCCGAGAAAGCGCGTGCGGCTCTCGGCATCGCGTACCGCCATCAAGAGCTTGCCGTATTTTGAGCCGACGATCGCCCAGGTGACGAAGACGGCAAGTGCCAGCATCACCGCGCTGGCGGCAAACAGCGCCGAGCGCGTCGCGTCGGCCTGCACGTTGAAGCCCAGAATATCCTTGAAATCGGTCAGGCCGTTGTTGCCGCCGAACCCCATATCGTTGCGGAAAAAGGCAAGCAGCAGCGCATACGTCATCGCCTGGGTAATGATGGAGAGATAAACGCCGGTGACGCGGCTGCGGAAGGCGAACCAGCCGAAGACGAAAGCCAGCAGGCCAGGCACCGCGAGCACCATGAGGCCGGCGAACCAGAAATGGTCGAAGCCATACCAGAACCATGGCAGTTCCTTGTAGTTCAGGAACACCATGAAGTCGGGCAGGACGGGATTGCCATAGACGCCGCGCGAGCCGATCTGACGCATCAGATACATGCCCATTGCATAGCCGCCGAGCGCGAAGAAGGCGCCGTGGCCGAGCGAAAGGATGCCGCAATAGCCCCAGACCAGGTCGAGCGCCAAGGCAAGCAGCGCATAGCAGAGATATTTGCCGGTCAGCGCGACGATGTAGGATGGGATGTAGAAGGCGCTGGTAGGAGACACCGCAAGGTTGAGCAACGGCACGATGACGGCCACCGCCAGCAGGATGGAGATCGTAATGGCGATGCGGCGGTCCGCGCCGGCGGCAAAGAAGCGTCCCGTGATCATGCTTCCACCGCCCTCCCCTTGAGCGCGAACAGGCCGCGCGGGCGTTTCTGGATGAACAGGATGATCAGCACCAGCACGACGATCTTGCCGAGCACCGCGCCCGCATAAGGCTCGAGGAACTTGTTGACGATGCCGAGCGAGAAGGCGCCGACCAGCGTGCCCCACAGATTACCGACGCCGCCGAAGACAACGACCATGAAGCTGTCGATGATGTACCCGCGGCCGAGATTGGGCGAGACGTTGTCGATCTGGCTCAGCGCGACGCCGGCAATGCCGGCAATGCCGGAGCCGAGCGCGAAGGTCAGCGCGTCGACCCACGGCGTCCTGATGCCCATCGAGGCAGCCATGCGCCGGTTGGCGGTGACGGCGCGCATCTGCAGGCCCCAGGGCGTGCGCTTCATCACGTAGAGCAGGATGCCGAAGACAGCGAGCGCGAAAACCAGGATCCACAGGCGGTTCCAGGTGATCGCCAACTGTCCGACATTGAACGAGCCCGACATCCAGGATGGGTTGCCGACCTCTTGGTTGGTCGGCCCGAAGATTGAGCGCACGGCCTGTTGCAGGATCAGCGAGACGCCCCATGTCGCCAGCAGCGTTTCAAGCGGCCGGCCATAGAGGAAGCGGATGACACCGCGCTCGATGATCAGGCCAACCAGGGCCGCGACGAGAAACGCGAGCGGCAGTGCGATGACCAGCGACCAGTCGAACAGGTCCGGGAAGGATGTACGGATCACCTGCTGGACGACGAAGGTCGTGTAGGCGCCGAGCATTACCATCTCGCCATGCGCCATGTTGATGACGCCCATGACGCCGAACGTGATGGCGAGGCCGATTGCCGCCAGCAGCAGCAC
>NZ_RZQE01000128.1:0-13204 GCF_004022955.1 Mesorhizobium sp. M7A.F.Ca.US.002.01.1.1
CCGTAGTCCCGTGAGGCGCTGCTGGGAAATTTTTCCGCGAGTTTGCCAGCCTCCTTCGCCGATCCTTTGACGAAGAGCTGGACGCTGCCGCCATAGATGATGGCATCGTTGGTTCGGCCCATAGCGGTCAGGAAATCCGGATGGGGGGCGGGGATCGGCGCCGTTCCGATGCCGTCGACAACGTTTTCCAGCGGGAATTTGAGATCGTTGATCTTGTGCAGGGCAACCTCGAGCGCGCGCGCCACGATCTGCACGCCGCCGGCAAGGCTTTGTGTCGGCGCGTAGAGGAAGGTGAGCTTTTCCGTCGCCAGTCCAGTTGCCTTGCTCACTTTCTCAACGGTCGCGCGGGGAGGCGGTTCGGCCGTCTCAAGGATAAGCACCGCGGACGATGCGATGTCATGATAGGAAAGTGTTTCGAACAGCGGTTCGACCCGGGCGAGGGCCCGCGCAGGCCCAGATCCCATCGCGAAATAGTCCTGGCCAGACAGGTTCCAGCCCGCATACTGGCTGCCCAGGCAGGCCAGCACCGGCTGCGAAGATCGCGCTTCGACGGTGAACGGCCATTGCTGTGACGCGCGATCCATGAATACCGAAACGCTGCCGAGACCGCCCATCGCAGCCTCAGCCATGCGCATCCCGGCCTCGACGCTGCCGACGGTCTTGGCGCCGGCATCGATCAGGCGCTCGCCCAATGGTCCCTTGGAAACGACGATACGCAGGCGTTCGGCGTCGCCGATCATGCCGTCAACGATGCGCTGTGCATTGTCGTTCAGGAATGCCGAACCGTCTTTCATGTCCGGTCTCCTTCCCATTGGAGTTGCAATTGGCTGGCTTGTCCCTTGATGAGCCGCTTGGTCGATTGGGCGCTCGGACCGCGCGCGAAGACCGTGCAGACAGGGTCGCCGGCAATCAGACGGGTGCCAGCCGACTGTTGGTCCGCTGTCCATTCAGGCCAGGCAATCGACGGAAAGTGAGTGATTGGCGTCGCGGCGTAGGTCACCATCGACGCCATCGAATCGACGAAGCGCGGCAAGCGGAAGACCTGACCCGTCGCGGCGCGCAGATGCGCTTCGATCAATGGCGCGTCAACATCGTCGAAAATGTCGAGGGTGGCGCCCGGCCTCGGATTGATCTCGATGAACGTGTAGCCATCCGGTCCGCGGATCAGATCGGCGCTGCACAATCCAAGCAGGCCGGCGCGCCGCGTCAGACTTGAGAGCCAGCCGCCGATGACCGCCGCCTGTCTGCGATCGAAGCGTCTCAACCGTACGGCGCCGCCGTAGCGATAGGGCGCTGTGGGGGCGGGAGACGTCCATTGGTGGCTGAAACCCACGAGGTGCGCGGTTTGACCATTGCCGACGAACAGGGCCGAGATGCTGCGACCGGCAACGAAGCGCTGGAAGTAGCGGCCGGCGGTCGGGCTTTCTCCGGCTGCTCGTCTGACGTGTCCGCCGCCGGCGCCGCCCGCGGTCTTGACCACCCAGTTCTCCGGGTCAGGCGGCTGGTCCCATCGCAGTTGCGGATGCGGGATGCCGAGTTCGGCACAATCATCGGCCAGCAACTGCGGATCCTTGATCCTGCGGATCGCGGCGCCGCCATTGCCGGCGAGCCGAAAGTGTCGCGCGATTTTGTCCACGGTCTCAGGCATCCGCTCAAACCCTGAGCCCAGGACAATGGCGGCCGGCAGGTCGTCGCCAGCCAATCGCCGAAGCGTGTCGATGATGCGCTCGCCGTCGATGCCTCCTTGCAGGTCGCCTGGCAGCATTGTCGCGCGTTCTGCGAGCGCGACGGTGTCCGTATCGCAAAAGAAATCGGCGACCAGCGGACGATAGCCGGCGCGACGCGCGGCGGCGGCCAGCGCCCGGCCTGAAATTGCCGCGATCAAAAGAGATCCGGCGTTACTTGGCAATCTCGCGTGCAAGGGAAAACGCTTCCTGAAAACCGAGCGTGATCGTCTTTTCGGATTCGATCATTCTTTTGAAGAGACCGAATTCGACCTTATATTTGACATTGCCGATGGCAAGCGGACCAATGCCGACAGCTTTTGCCGCATCGAGTGGATCACCATTGGCATTGACGGCCAATCCTTCGATGCCGGCCGGGGGAACGGCATTGACGTCGGCCGCAATAAGCAGGTCATTGCCTTTCAATTGGGCTTTGGAGACCACCTGGACGCCAGCTTTGGCGCAAGCCAGGATAATTTCGTTGGCTTCGACCAGCTTTGTCTTGCGGGCGTCGCTCGATCCGTCAGCCGCATCGACGGTGAGGTGGAACCTGCTTTCGATCTCGGCCGCGATCTGCTTGACCCGTTCGATGCCGTCATGGCCGACAAGTGTGACCCGGGCACCTTCCCCTGCCGCGATGACGGCGGTGCAGAAGCCGACGACTCCGGTGGCGCCGAAAACAGCCACCCTCGTATCCCTGAGCGCACGCTGGAATTTCTTCTCCAGCGCCTTTTCGACCTTGGCCACCATCGCCGCGGCTGTGGTGAACGAGCCGGCTGGATCGGCAAATACCGAAACCTGGAAAGGCGGCACCATCGCCTTCTTCGCGGCGTCGAACATGTCGAGCGCCAACGAGGCATCCTTCCCGGCGATGAAGATGCCGGTGTCGACACCCGCATCCGGCGGGCGTGAAAAGATCGCGTCCTGGACCAGTCCTGTCACTTCGGCCAGGCCCACATCGACATAGGGGACGACGGCGTCGAAACCTGCGTCGAGCGCCATGTTCACGTCGAAGGGGCTCATCTGCTTCAACGGTGTCAGCATGTGCAGGATGTGTTTGCGGGCCATTTCTTGCCTTTCTGCCTGAAACTGAAGCGTCAGCTGCCGACGAGATCCAGCCTGGTTGAACTGATCTTCGCGCCGGAGTTCCTGCCCTTGACGATCTTGACCTCAAGGCCGCCCTCAACTGTCGTCTTCCGAACCGCGTCGACGAACTTGAGTGCGGCGTCCTGCGATGGCGCGAAGGCAAAGCCTGTCGGCCCCCAGGAACTCTGGCCGATGCCGACGGCGCCTGCTTCATTGAGACAGTGGGCCACCATCTCGACCCGCTTCGAGGTGAACACGCCGCCCTGGGCCGGGGCGAAATGGCTGCCGATCAGCATCTGTATCGCGGTGACGGCGGCGCCGAATGCCGGAAGGTCCCGCTCGACCAAAGCCGGCATTATGCCCATCAGCACCCTCCGGCAGATCTCCCCACTGCCTGCCGTTGGGAATGGCGGCAGCGAGCGAAACGCCGCAACCTCGGCTGCTCCATGCAGTCCATGCCCGGAATGGTCGAGGATGAGGAGGACGCGCCACTCTTCCGGAAACGGCAGCCGCGCGACGACCGGAGGCGTTCCGCCGCGGTCGTTCTTGCCGGCGTCGACTATGACGCCGCCGTCTTCGAAACTTGCGATGCCGATGCCGGATCGGCCGCCCCGCTCGAGCAGGTTAGCGTCGCCGGCGATGTCCAGAGGCAGATTGTGGAGCGTGCGCAACGCCGAGGCGACGGCAAGGGCGATCTGCGTGCCGGAGCCCAGACCCGCATGACTGGGGATCGACTGCTCGACCACCAGATGGTGCTGGCCGCGAATGCCGAGATGCTTGCAGAGCGTCGACAGATGCTCGCTGGCGCGGGTGCTCTCGGAGCCTTCGACGATGGTCTCGCTGGACCGCGACAGGGTGACGACGGTTTCGGGTTCGCTCAATGGAAGCCCGACGCTGCCGAACCGCCGTCCAGCATCGCCATTGAGATCAAGGAAGCCAAGGTGCAGGCGAGCGGGCACTCGTATGGTAACAGAATTCGACATCTGCCCCCCGATGGGTGCATCATGGATGCATCATGGAAGTTTAGGTGCCCGGTACCATGATAACTGTTTTCGTCGATGGGGCAAGCCAAAGAGAACGCATACGTGTTTGCCGGCTCCGGCGTGTGACAGACCGAGCAATTCGCGGAGGTCGAGATGAACGAGACAGTCAAGGAAAAGGTCTATTCGGAAGCCGAGATCGCCGACCGGCTTGAGAAGGAGCTGCCGAAATGGCGTTATGAAAACGGCTGGATCCGGCGCAAATACAAGACCCACAGCTGGAAATCGACGCTCATGGTCATCAACACGGTTGGTCATCTCGCCGAGGCGGCGTGGCACCATCCTGATATCACCGCCTCCTATGCCTGGGTCGAGGTGCGCCTGACGAATCACGCGGCGAAAGGCATTACCGACAAGGATTTCGAGTTGGCGAAAAAGATCGAGGATGTTGTCCAGTGGCAGCCGGCCAAGGAAGGCGGGGCACTGGAGGGCACTCCACTGACCGACCAACGCTTCGCTTACGTCAAATATGACTAAGCAGGGTCGGAATTTGTTGACGCGTATGAAAACATTCGCTGATCCGCTGCAGGGTGGGGTTCACGGCCAATCCAGTTTCGTCTAGGATCGAGCCGGCACCAGAAAGTAGTTTAGCGAATGGCGGTTGCTTGGATCGGCAACCGGGAAGCGCTGATTGAGCACGCGGCTGCGCATGCCGCGTCGCTATTGTCGTCAAGTCGGTGCCCGGTTTTCAGCTTTGATACGGATATAGATGGCACGAGGGCGGCGATCGCGCTGGCTGAGCGGGCTGGCGCGGCATACGACCATGCCGATGGTGCGGCACTTGCCCGAGAGACCGCGCTTTTTACCGACAAGGGGGCAATGACCGTCGCCCCCGGAGAGACGCGCCGGCGTGCCGATGTCGTGGTGATCGTGGGCGAGCTCCCGCGGATCCATCATGGTCTTGTCGGCGAACTTGCCGGGACGGTTCCCGACCTCTCGACCGGCAACCAGCGCGCGTTTTTCGTGGTAGGCCCAAACGGGATGTCTGTGCCGCCGCTGAACGGCGGACGCAAGGCAACGCAACTTTCCTGTGGCCAAGCTAGCCTCGCCGCCACGCTGGCGGCACTGAGGGCACAGTACAAAGGGCGGCGTACATCGCAACCGGTGTCGAATTTCAATGATTTTGCCAAAACTCTGGCGGCCGCGCATTTTCCCGTGTTCCTGTTTTCAGGCCACGCCGCCGAAGGCTTGGCATTGGAGATGCTGCAAGGACTGATCGCCGATCTCAATCGCAAATCGCGCGCATCCGGCCTTTATCTGCCGGCGAGCGAAAACGGGTGGGGAAGCGCGCTCGCCTCGGCCTGGATGACAGGTTTTCCGCTGCGCACCGGCTTTGCGCGCGGCCTCCCTGAATTCGATCCCTGGCGCTGCGATGTGGAGCGCATGATCGCTGCCGGCGAAGCTGACCTGCACCTGCGGATCTCCGCCGCAACGGCTCAACTACAGAAAAAAAGGGCACGCATGGCGCTGATTGTGCTGACGAAAACGGAAAAGCCGGTTGCCGGCGCCGCAGTCACCATGGCCATCGGCGAGGCTGGAGTCGATCACGATGCGGTTGTCTACTCCAGCCGCACGGGCTCGCTCAGGTCGATCGATGCGCAAGCGGCCTCGCAATTGCCCTCCGCCGCGACGATCATCCGCCTGATCGCTACCCACGCTTTCGCCGAGGCACTGCCATGCTGACGAAAATCGCCGGCGGCGACATCATCCATCCCGTCAACCGCCGTCTCGACAAGGGCGACCTCTGGATCAAGGACGACAAGATCGTTCCGGCGCCGGCGGGAGGGGCGGCCGACCGGACCATCGAAGCCAGCGGCTGCATCGTGATGGCTGGCGCCATCGACATCCACTCCCACATCGGTGGCGGCAATGTGAACACCGCGCGGCTGCTCTTGCCCGAACAGCATGCCGCCCATCAGCTGCGGCCAGCAATGACGCCGCTCTCCAATGCCGGCTGGTCGACCTTCCAGACCGGCTGCCTCTACGCAAAGATGGGCTTTACGACGGTCGTCGAGCCGGCGATGTCGCCGGGAGCGGCGCTGCACACGCATCTCGAACTGGCCGACATCCCGATCATCGACAAAGCGACCCTTGCCATTCTCGGCAATGACGATTTCCTGTTGTCGATGATCCGCGACGACGCCCCCCGGACGATGATCGAGGACTATGTCGCCTGGACGGTCGCTTCGACGCGAGCGCTTGGGGTCAAGGTGATCAACGCCGGTGCGGCGGCCGCCTTCAAGGAGAACGTCCGCACCTTCTCGCTGGATGATGTCGTGCCTTCCTATGGCGTCAGTTCGCGCAAGATCGTCAAGACGCTGCAGGCCGCCGTCGACAATCTTGGCTTGCCGCATCCCTTGCATGTCCATTGCAACAATCTGGGCAGCCCCGGATCGGCGGATACGGCGGCTGCGACGATTGCAGCGGCGGATGGACTGCCGCTGCATCTCGCCCACCTCCAGTTCTATGGCTATGGCACGGAAGGAAAACGCGGGTTTTCCTCTGCCGCCGCACGGCTTGCCGAACTGGTCAACGCGACGCCGGAAGTCACCATCGATATCGGCCAGGTGATGTTCGGCCAGACGGTCACGGTCTCCTCCGACGTCATGCGGCAATTTTCGGCGCGCGGCAGCGCGCATCCGAAAAAGACCGTCATTCATGACGGTGACGGCAATGGCGGCGGCATCGTGCCCTACAGCTATGGCAAGGACTTCTACGGCACGATGCAGTGGGCGATCGGGCTCGAGCTTTTTCTCCTGATCGACGATCCCTGGCGTGTGTTCTTCACCACCGATCATCCCAACGGTGCACCTTTTACCGCCTATCCGGCGCTGTTCGAACTGCTGATGAGCCGGGAAGCGCGCACCGAAATGGCCGCCGGACTTTCCCTATCCGCCCTGGCGCTCTCTACCCTGGCCGCAATCGACCGCGAATACACGTTCGAGGAAATCGCCATCATGACGCGCGCGGCGCCAGCCAAGCTGCTCGGCTTGACGGATCGAGGCCATCTCGGCGCCGGCGCAACAGCCGACGTCGCTGTCTATCGCAGGGACCGCAGTATCGCGAAAATGCTCGGACAGGCGGCGTATGTTTTCAAGGATGGCGATCTCGTCGTGCAAGACGGGGAAATCATCCATTACCGCTGGGGCAAGGCATTGAGGCTCAAGCCGCCTGTCGACAAGGCAATGGTGCGACGGCTCGAGGACTATCACCAGCAGCGCTACGGCCTGTCGCTGGACTGGTTTAATTTCCCGGATTCCGCGATTGCGCGCGAACAGCCATTCGGCGAGGTGCCATGCCGAACATGAGCATCAATGGCGTAACGATCGACGATACCTTCGCGGAAGCCTTCGGCATGCGCGCAACCGCCATCGTCATCACCGCGCCGAGCCGGAAATGGGCTCGCCAGGCGGCGATCACAATGACCGGCTTCGCCACCTCGGTGATCGGTTGCGGCTGCGAAGCGGCAATCGATCTCGACCTGCCGCCATCGGCCACACCGGATGGCCGGCCGGGCTGCCGCGTCATGATTTTCGCGATGGGAACGGACGAATTGCAGAAACAACTGCTCAATCGTGTCGGCCAGTGCGTTTTGACCTCGCCGGGTTCCGCCTGCTTTGCCGGGCTGCAGGGCAGCGCCGAGCTCAAGCTCGGTTCGGCACTGCGTTATTTCGGCGACGGCTGGCAGATCTCCAAGAAGATCGGCGACAGGCATTTCTGGCGTATTCCCGTCATGGATGGCGAGTTCCTGTGCGAAGCAACGACCGGACTGACGAAGGAAGCTGTCGGTGGCGGCAATTTCTTTGTCATGGCGCAAAGCAGCGCCAGCGCTTTGGCCGCTGCCGAGGCCGCGGTCGCTGCGATCGGCATGGTGCCTGGCGCCATCGTGCCGTTTCCGGGCGGCATTGCCCGTTCGGGTTCCAAGATTGGTGGCAAATACAAAGGCATGATCGCCTCGGCCAACGAAGCCTACGCGCCGACACTGCGCGGCGTCGTCGCGAGTGAACTCGGTCCCGACATCAACGCTGTCCTGGAAATCGTCATCGATGGTGAGACCAATGATGCAGTTGCCGCCGCGATGAAGGCCGGCATCAAGGCTGTCATAGAGCTCGGCCCGAAAAGAGGCGCGGTTCGGATCAGCGCCGGCAATTACGGCGGCAAGCTCGGAAAATTCATCTACTCGCTGAAGGATATGCTGCCATGAAGGCGCTGACCTTCACCCTGGTTGCCGAGCCGCCGGAGCGCCTTGACCTGTCGCCGCTGACGCCGGAGCGGCTGGCCGGGATCGACAGGCGCGACGTTGAAAGAATCCAGATCGGCATGACGAAGCACGGCTCGAAGGTGGGCGACATTTTTCGCGTCGCCGGCAGCGATCCGACAAACATCGTGTTCGAGGGCGGATGCACGCGCCTCGACCTTGTGGCGCAAGGCATGCGGGGTGGGTCGGTTCGCCTCGTTGGCAATGCCGGCGCCCAGGCCGGGCGCGCCATGCGCGGTGGCAAGCTCACGATCGAAGGCAATGCGGGTCCACACGCCGGCTCCGGCATGCGCGGCGGCAGGCTTGAGATAACGGGCAATGCCGGCGACCACCTCGGTGCGCCGCTCGTCGGGGAACTGGCCGGCATGAACGGCGGTGTTTTGATTGTCAGGGGCAAAGCGGGCGCCTTCGCCGCGGACCGCATGCGGCGCGGCCTGATCGCGGTGCTGAAAGGCTCCGGCGACCATGCAGGCAGCCGTATGATCGCCGGCACCCTGGTGGTGGCCGGTGGCACCGGTGAGATGCCCGGCTATCTGATGCGTCGCGGTTCGATCCTTCTCGATCGCGCGCCGGCACGCATGTCGCCGAGCTTCGTCGAATGCGGCGCACCCGAAAGCGTCTTCGCCGCCATCATCGATCGTTATCTGATTGCCGAGGGCATTTTGAAACGGCCGCTTCTGGGGAGCGCACCGCGCAAATATGGCGGGGATAACGCAGTGCTTGGAATGGGCGAGGTTCTTTTTCCGCGCTGAGATCCGTCGACACAGGAACCATACGATGGCAGGACGCAAGTGCTTGCCGCTGGGGTAGTGGTGGGGCCGACCGTCATTCGACCTGCAACGTGGAGAACACATGAAAATCATCTCTCAAGCGAAAGCCCATGGCGGCGTGCAGGGCGTCTATTCCCATTTGTCGACGAGTTGCCGTTGCGACATGACTTTTGCCGTTTTCATACCTCCGCAGGCGCGGGAGGCGCCTTGTCCCGTTGTGTGGTATCTCTCAGGCCTGACGTGTACCCACGCCAATGTAATGGACAAGGGCGAGTACAGGCGCATGGCGGCCGAGCTCGGCCTGATCGTCGTTTGTCCCGACACCAGCCCGCGCGGGGCCGACATTCCGGATGAAAAAGACAACTGGCAGTTCGGCTCCGGCGCCGGCTTCTATCTCGATGCGACGCAAGAGCCTTATGCGAAGAACTATCGTATGTATTCCTATGTCGCCGAGGAGTTGCCGGCCCTCATCGCGGCTGAATTTCCAGCCGATATGGCACGCCAGGCAATCTTTGGCCATTCGATGGGCGGGCATGGCGCGCTGACGATTGCCTTGAAGAATCCGCAGCGGTTCAAGAGCTGCTCGGCGTTCGCCCCGATCGCCCAGCCAAGCACCGCCGGCTGGTCGAAACCGGCCTTTGAAAAGTATCTCGGCAAGGATGAGGCCTCATGGCGAACTTGCGACGCGACGTCGCTCATCGACGACGGATACCGTTTCCCCGAATTTTTGGTGGATCAGGGAACGTCGGATGGATTTCTTGACGACGGGCTGAGGCCTTGGCTGCTTGAGGCGGCCTGCGCCACAGCAGGTATTCCGCTAAAGCTGCGGATGCAGGATGGATACGATCACTCGTATCTTTTCATCTCCAGCTTCATGGACGATCATCTGAGATGGCATGCTGAGAGGCTTTGATCTGGGCAGGCCGAAGGCATGGCCAGATGCAAACAAGTTATTGCGACGCCTTACACCGAGAGCGCCGCGCTTGCCGCCGTCAAACGCTACACATCCCTGGATCGCGAAAATACTGAAAGCACTGGCCAGCCCCGATGAGGTTCCCGACCCACCCTGCGGCTGCTGGGGCGAAATGCCTGATGGCATCCAGTATTTCGAAGTGCCCTTGGGCGAGGGTCGGAAGCTGCTGTTCGTCCGCATCGGCCAGGACGAGCCGCTGTTTGACAAGCAGACGCTAAGGGTGTTGCCGGCGAGTTAGACGCCCGGACCAGAGCCTGATCCGGATCGAGTGGAGGCCTGCCTCTATGCCTCTACGTATTCCGCGAGGCTGACACCCTTGGGCACATCCAGCCCATCGGCTCGCAAACCTTCGATGTGAAAGCGTATTGCATCGCGAATCTCGGTTTCCACTTCAGGCACAGTGGCACCTGTCGCGATGCAGCCGGGTAGGTCCGGCACATAGGCAGAAAAATTATTTCCTGCTTTTTCAATCACCACCGCGTAACGCATGTCATCACTCCTTCAAACCTGACTGCTTGAGGATGCTGTTCAGTGTTCCTGGCGCAACCTCTTCAGACGGCTTGCCAGCCACGGTGACGCGGCCGGCTTTGACTTCATGCTTATATTGGCGATGGCTGCCCTTGGTTGCAACCAGATACCAGCCATCGGCCTCCAGCAGGCGAATGATCTCGCGAACTGTAAGCCGAGGTGGCACTAGATCTCAGCTGCACCCGCTCGTCGAGCCACACGTATCGCACTTCTCACAGGTCCCGTTCCGCACCATCGTGAAATTCTGGCACTCGGAGCAGGAATTGCCGGTGTAGCCCTGGAGCAGCGATTTGGCGCGGCGGTCGTTGGCGAGTTTTTTTGCTTCGGCCGCCTCGACGGCCGCCGCGTCGGTGAACAATCCCGCCGTGGCATCGGAGGCAGCACCCGCCGCTTCCTCGAAGGCGATGTCCTCGGCCAGTTCCTTCGCCCGCTCCTCATAGTCGCGCTTGTAGGCGACCGCTTCGTCGCTGGCGGGTTTCAGCGCCAGCACGTTGGAGCCGGAGAAGGCGGTCGGTGCCGAGCGGGCAGGGGCGCCCGATGGGGCCGCAAAGCCTTTCGGATCGTTGCCGCTGACGCGCGACACCAGCTTCACCGGCGAGGCGCCACGGGTCAGGCCCTTGGAGACCGCATCGGTCTTGCCTTCGCTGATGCCACGGCCAAGTGCGGTGTTGGAAAAGTCCGACTGGTCGACATGAGCGAGATCGTTGCGGCCGAGGTAGGAGATCGCCAGCTCGCGGAACACGTAGTCGAGGATCGACGTCGCGCTCTTGATGGCGTCATTGCCCTGCACCATGCCGGCCGGCTCGAACTTGGTGAAGGTGAAGGCGTGCACATATTCGTCGAGCGGCACGCCATATTGCAGGCCCAACGAAATGGCGATGGCGAAGTTGTTGAGAAGGCCACGCAAAGTCGCGCCTTCCTTGTTCATGTCGATGAAGATCTCGCCGAGACGGCCATCGTCATATTCGCCGGTGCGCAGGAAGATGGTGTTGCCACCGATCTTGGCTTTCTGCGTGTAACCCTTGCGGCGGCCGGGCAGCTTTTCCTGCTCGCGCGACACGCGCTCGATGATGCGCTCGACGATCCGCTCGGTGATCTGTGCGGCACGCGCTGCCGCAGGTGCGGCGAGCAGCTGCTCGACGGCTTCATCCTCATCGTCCTCGCCATCGGCGAGCAGCGAGGAGTTGAGCGGCTGCGACAGTTTCGAGCCGTCGCGGTAGAGCGCGTTGGCCTTCAGCGCCAGCTTCCACGACAGCATGTAGGCGCCCTTGGCATCTTCCACCGTCGCATCGTTGGGCATGTTGATGGTCTTCGAGATGGCGCCGGAAATGAAGGGCTGTGCCGCCGCCATCATCTGGATGTGGCTGTTGATCGAAAGCGAGCGCTTGCCGATCTTGCCGCACGGGCTGGCGCAGTCGAACACGGCGAGGTGTTCGGCCTTGAGGAACGGCGCGCCTTCCAGTGTCATGGCACCGCAGACATGGATGTTGGCGGCCTCGATGTCCTTGCGGGAGAAGCCGAGCGCCGGCAGCATCTCGAACGAGAAGTCGTTGAGCTGCTCGTCGGTGAAGCCGAACGTCTCCTTCACCCAGTCGGCGCCGAGCGTCCACTGGTTGAAGACGAACTTGATGTCGAAGGCCGACTTCAAGGCTGCGTTGAGCGCCGCGATCTTGTCGTCGGTGAAGCCCTTGGCCTTGAGCGCGCCGGGATTGATGGCCGGCGCCTGGTTGAGGTTGCCGTGGCCGACCGCATAGGCCTCCATTTCGGCGATCTGGGCTTCGGAATAGCCGAGCGTGCGCAGCGCTTCCGGCACGGCGCGGTTGATGATCTTGAAATAGCCGCCGCCGGCCAGCTTCTTGAACTTCACCAGCGCGAAGTCGGGCTCGATGCCGGTGGTGTCGCAATCCATGACCAGGCCGATCGTGCCGGTCGGCGCGATGACGGTCGCCTGCGCGTTGCGGTAGCCATGCTCCTCGCCGAGCTCGATGGCGCGGTCCCAGGCGGCCTTGGCGTGGGTTGCAAGGTCCTGCTGCTTCAGGTCGGAAGCGACGAGCGGCACCGGGTTGACGGCGAGCTTTTCGTAGCCCTGCTTCTCGCCATAGGCGGCACGGCGATGGTTGCGCATGACGCGCAGCATGTTCTGGGCATTGCGGTCGTAGTCGGCGAAGGCGCCGAGTTCGCCGGCCATCTCGGCCGAGGTGGCATAGGCCATGCCGGTCATGATCGCGGTGAGTGCGGCGCAGATCGCGCGGCCTTCATCGGAGTCGTAGGGAATGCCCGACGTCATCAGCAGGCCGCCGATATTGGCATAGCCGAGGCCGAGCGTGCGGTATTCGTAGGACTGCTTGGCGATCTCCTTCGACGGGAACTGCGCCATCATGACGGAGATTTCGAGCACGATGGTCCACAGCCGCACCGTGTGCTCGTAGGCTGCGATGTCGATCGTGCCGTCGGCGTTGCGGTAGGGCAGCAGATTGATCGAGGCGAGATTGCAGGCCGTGTCGTCGAGGAACATGTATTCGGAGCACGGGTTGGACGCCCGGATCGCACCGGCGGAAGCGCAGGTGTGCCAGTCGTTCATCGTCGTGTTGAAATGCAGGCCGGGATCCGCGGACGCCCAGGCGGCGTAACCGATCTTTTCCCAGAGATCCCTGGCCTTCAGCGTCTTCAGCACCTTGCCGTCCTTGCGGGCGGTCAGGTGCCAGTCGGCATCGTCCTCGACGGCACGCAGGAAATTGTCCTTCAGCGACACCGAATTGTTGGAATTCTGGCCCGAAACCGTGAGGTAGGCGTCCGAATCCCAGTCTGTGTCGTAGGTCTTGAAC
>NZ_RZQE01000129.1:0-13093 GCF_004022955.1 Mesorhizobium sp. M7A.F.Ca.US.002.01.1.1
GTTATATGGATAATGTGCTTGTGCCGGCTGGCCTCCAGCCCACCGGCCAGCGCTGCCGCGATTGCTGAAGATGGCGGGACGCCGTGCTCTATCGTAAACCCGCTGTCATCCGTGTGATCGATTTGTTCGTCATCCGTCCGCGAAATATGCCTGTTCACTGAAATCTCACCTAGTCCCCAGAAGAACGTCAGCACAGCGACCCCGTTCCTGGCGGCGCGCATTAAAGTGTTCCAGGATGGGGCAGCCGGTGCGGCGTTGATGCATTACTTCCTAGCTGCCCTAAGAACTGGCGGCTGTGATTCTGTCACCTTGAATCACGCTCGACGCCGGCAGAACGCTCCGTGCGTGGGGCCATGCCGCGCGGTGGCCCGTCCGCCGGAGTTAGTATGTGCACATGCTGAATTGCCGAAATGACGATAACCACGCGACGGCCGTCGTTTCGGAACCCCCTTGCCGGCCAGCCGAACTTTTGGCGCGAATAACAGTTCGGCCGCCAACATCAGCCAGGTAAGGCTCTTTGCCATCATGCGCATGACTTGTTTGGCCAAGAAAACGCGGCCCCTCGACATGAGAGGTCGTCGGGCTGCTTGTCGCAACGCTTGGCTGGCGACGCGCAGGCATGGAGTGGAAACGGTCTAAGGATCGCTCGTGCCATGGACCGCCTGCCTGTCCTGGAACGCCAGGCCACGGTCCTGGTTCGCATGATCGGACTGTCGCACGAAGACGCCGCCAATATTTGTGATTGCGACATAGCCACGATCGAGGGTCGGATGCAGCGTGCAAGGACACGACTGGCCGCCCTGCCGGTATGAGCACAACATTGGACAACCCAAACTGATGGTCGGCCAGGCCGAGTCGTAAGCCGCGCCCTGGCCTGCAAGCGGCGTCATCATACGGTCGACACCGTCATGCGGCTAGTAACCGTCCAACCTGCAGATTGCTCTTCGACCGCCTCGGTTTGTTATGCACGACCTGGAACCATCAAAGAGCCGCCGGGTTCGACCAATGGACAGCTCGGGTTCGCAACATGGAAGAAATCGGCAAAGCACAACAGAAGGTCATAGCCCGCCTCATACGGCAGTGGATTTCATCGGACGCCAATCGTCGCCAACTTCGCTATTTGCTGGACCTGCCGACAGACGCCGAAATGCCCAGAGAGCATCGGTCATTGCTTGACGAACTCGACCGAAAGCTCAACCAGTGAGCGCCCGCTGGAAATGAAACGAAAGCAAATGAATCGAGCCGGGTAGCCAAGGGCAGGTGTGGACGCTCCTTCGCCGGCGTGGCGCCGATTGGCCGAAGCTCAAAAACGAAGCGAAGCCCTCAAGAAGAAGACTGTCATCACCTTGAGGGATTGTCGAGAAAGCTGTTCGAGATCGTCCTCGTCCGTTATCCCAGCTTGGTAGTAAGCCAAGATGCGCGATGCCCCGTTCTCTCTCGGTTTCGGTCTCGTTTTTTGGGATTGCTGCGCGCCAAGACGCGGCTCAGTACGGCCAGCTCTGATGGGGTGAAGGCGTCTCTATGCATTGCATCAACTCCGCGCCGCCCGCCTCGGGAGGGGAGCCGAGGCGGGCTGAAGCTGTGGGGATCCAGCTTCCGATGCCGGGCAACAGGCGATTGTGCAAGAGGGATTGTCCGGCGCGGCCCAACGCAGGATGGACAGAATGTTCCGGGAGCTTTGGTGAGGCGAAAATAATTGGCTAAGAGCCAGAAGCACGGCGCAGGATACGGCATGTAAGACTTGCCGGCGTGCGATCCAGTCAGCAGCTCGGGCCAAGATCCGATTCCTGGATGTGAGTTTCTAGACCTTGCTGAGCATTTAAGAGTTGAGGTACGGCCGTTATGATCTGCGGCAGAAAGAAGGGCTTGGTGATCATATATGCTGTTGGGAACACCTTCGGCTCTCCAGTGTACCTCGCTATCGCCGCTGATACGCTGCCGCGATCGATTGACGTCCTGACGTCGCCTTGGACAACGCCAAGACGGGCTTGGTGCTTCGACAGCCAAGTGCCCAGACGATGAGGACGATTGCAGGCCTACAGCAGCCGCGCGAATGGTTTCTCGCTGTAAGCTCGTGTCGGGTTGGTACGCTGCGGCGGCTTGCCGGCGCGGTCGCTTTGATCAAGCTTCCTGCTGATCTTCAGAAGCCTGCTGGATTTGGGTCATCACCTTTCGGGGATCGACATTCTCTGCCAGTTGCCGCAGCTCTTTGTCGGCCGGGGTGGAGACATTCAGACGCGCCGCCAAGGCAGCCACCATCTCGATCAGCCGCGTGGTTTCATGTTCGTTAAGGAGGCTGATCTGCAAATCCAGTTCCGCTCGGCGCTCGCTGTGTTCGGCCATTCTGTTCTGATTGATCAGCACGAAGGTAGACAGGAAGATTGCCTCGACGGAAGCGACCATGGCCAGGATCACGAAAGTTGGGTCCCAAGCTGGGATGGCTGGTATCGCGCCTAGGTTTGCAAGGATCCAGGCGACGAGGATTGCGAGATGCAGATAGACGAAAATCATGCTCCCCGCGAAGCGCGAAATAGCGCCGGCAATCCGCACCTGAACGCTTTGGTGCTCCTCCTGTTGTCGCCTGTGCTCGACCAGTGCCTCTATGTTCTGGTGGAGCACCGACTGCGTGTTGGCTGGACGTTGGTCGCTCATTTGGAAAGCTCATTTGAACGACGATCTGGTGCAAGCGGCGTCACTTGTCGCCCGCCTGGAACATTTGCGGAGCCGGACCTGGCTTGAACTCGTCGGCACGCAGCTTACGTCGCTGCCGACGGTTCGATTGGGAAAGGGCGTGCCGTGCTGAAATCGTGTGCACCATACCGACTACTGCCTGCGGGGCGCTCTGATGAACCATATGGCCAGCGCCCGGAATCACCTCGAGGAGAGACCCTCCAACTTCGCCATGCAGGCGCCGTGCATTCCGTTCCGCATCGAACAACCGGTCTCCAGATCCCGCCAGGATGCCGGTCGGTACGGAAATGTCCTTATAGCTGGCCTTCACCGACAGGGCCGCGGCCAGCATAGATGCTGACTCCGAACAAACCGCCCGCAGTTGGGAAGGGCGGCTGGCGGCATCCTTGGCGGATGCGGCGAAGTCGCTGGCGATCATAGCGGGTCGAAATATCTTTTCCATTGCCCAAGGCCAGGCAAGCCTCACAAGCAGCGGCAACAAGGTGTGGCGAAACCCCGTTCCGATCACCGGCAATGCCGGGAGTGCGGCCAGTGCAAGATCCAGCCGCGGTGGCGGATAGTAATAGCCTGAGACAAGCACAATGCCGGCGACCGATGAAGGATGCCTGCGCGCCAACTCGAGGGCGATCCAGGCTCCCCAGGAATGTCCAAGCACGAGATATTTCTTAATACCCAATCTGCCGGCGGCGGCATGTATGAGGTCGGCTTGGTCGCAAGCGGACCAGCGCCGGGTGCGCGAACGTGAGCTTCGCCCAAAGCCGGGACGGTCAAATGCGAGCACCCGGTAGGTCTTTGCCGCCTCATCGAAGACGCCGCTCGACTTGAAATCCTCCGCCATGGATCCATTGCCATGCAGGAGAAGCAGCGGCATGCCGGTTCCGGCTTCGATAAAATGCAGGCGCAGACCATCAATTGCCATCATACGTCCGCATGTCAGGCTGGCGATCGCACGTTTGGCGCGGATGGCGTTGTATCCCGCTAATGCCGCTAATGCAGCGACGGACAACCCGGCCGCTAGTTTCGCCCCGTCTCTGTCCAACGCCATGCGCGTGCCTTAGAAGCTGTCTGCGTGACCCAACCTTCGAGGTCACAGCTTGTTCCGCCACCCTGTGCCCGGCGCGGAAGGCTTTTCAACGCCTGGCGATCGCCATGGCCGCGATCTTGCAATGATCCATGCTTGCGTCCCGAGGAGATGCTCCCCGGGATAAACGATCGTTCCATCATCGCGCACACAGCGCCTGGCGTCAGGCTGGCCTCCTCGGCATGACCGGCCCAAGAGTATGCATGACGCGTCAGCCTTCTCCGAGCAGGTAGTCGGAAATAATGCGGCGGTGGCACCGCCACCAGACGGCTTCCGCGCACATGATTGGGCAGCGATGCCGGCTGCTAAGCTCTCGCAGTTCCGCCAAGCCTTTGGCGAACGGCTCCGCCGGTGAGCGCTGTCTGCTAACGTGGCTCTCTTTGGAAAAGTAAGCCCGCTGCCTGGGCGGGGGGCTTGGGGTTAGGCAGCGGGCTTCGTAGGCGATTAGGGGTTCAGACGAACCGAACCCACGCAAACGATGCTCTCAGAGTGTTAACGAGACCTTAACGAAGCTCGGAGCGTTTTACCAATCTTGGCGACCTGTGGATAACCCTCGCAGTTACGCGTTCAATGACAGAGTTGAGGTCCACGGCTTCGCGGTCCCCTGGACAGCGTATTTCGAAAGTTCAGCAAGGTGCATCTCATGTCTTTCGTCCATTGAAGCCCGCCCGCGAGAACCGTGGCCCCCTAGTGCGGATCCAGCCAAGATGATTTTCCCGCGTTCCTCGATACCCCGTTGTCTAATTGAATTGCTGTGTACTGCTCGGCGAGGTCGCTTCGGAATGGGCCTTTGTCAAAGAACTTGAGATTGCAGCCGATGGCATAGCCGACATGTTTCGGGCGAATCTTCAGATCATCCTTCGGCGCGCTGCGTTGATGCTCCGGAACGTCGCCGGCCTCCCGCCAGAGCCAGCAACACAGGACGCATTGAACTCCCTCGCCGCCGAGATGAACATCGGCCGGTATCATTCAGATCGTGCTGAGGGAGTGGCTACAAACGAATGCATATCTGCCAGTCCCGATGATTGACGAAAGCAACATGGCTCGCAAGGAAATGGCCCGCAGAAAAAGGCCCGTGCCTGACGGCCGGGCCAAATTTTGGGAACTACGCCTATAGAGCGGTTATTCTCAGCCGCCCATCTTCTTTGCCATGGCACAGAAATCCGCGTGCGACTTGTTGAGCGTGGTGTCGCCGCAGTCTTTCAGCACCGCCTTTTGTTCATCCGGTTTCATGGACATCCATGCGGTCTTGAAATCCGCTTCCGACCTCAAGGTTTTCATGCCGGCATCCGTGAAGAAAGGTGACATCTTTGCAGGATCATCGAGCGCGGAAGTGGTGCTGCTGCCAGCCAGCGCTGAGCCCGTCATCACTGCGAGCGCCATCGCGCCCATCGTAAGCATTTTGATGCTCATTTTTTCCTCCGTTAGTTCTACACGCGCAAATCGCGTGACCTGGGGAAAAAACGTCGGCGTCTGAACTCTGTTCCCCCATCTCGCCGATTCCGCATCGGCAGCCGTCTGACGCGCGCTGGTGTCGTGGAGAATGGCCGGTGCAGTGAGCAGTCCACCGTGCGGCGACGGACCACTGCGGCCAGCCTAAAGTGCGATCGGCAAACGCGGGCCCATTAACCACTTTCCTGGATAGATCGGACCCCAATGGGGATGCGGGGAGTTTACCTTGCATGGAAAATCACAAGCACAGATTCTATTGTCATATTGAGCGCGACGGATTGTGGGGAGTTTGGGATTGCGTCGCCAACAGGCCGGCAAGGTTGGGCGGCGGCGACCTTCTCGGGTGCACTGCCCAAAGGGCTGAAGCTGCGGAACGCGTCCTGACGAAAATTTACGACGGCGGACTTGATGCCGTCGCTATCCGCATCGCCGGCATTGTCAGTTCTGTGGGTTCGGCCTGATCGATCCCTGCCGCTAGGCGCTTACCCAGCCTTAGGGGGCAGCACCGGTCCAGTGGTGTTCCACCGGATGAACTCGACCTCTTTCCCGGTGACTTGCCGCACCGTATTCAACAGCACCTCGTGCAAGACGCGCGTCTGCCTGTAGTGGTCGCAATGTGGTGATATGAACGGCTTGATGATGCTTAGGTGCAGCGCTTCCGCTGCCACCAGGAAGCGCTCGATTTCAGCCTGTGATAACTGCTTTGAGGGTTTTGACCTAGCCATTGCGACACCTTTTGAGAGTCGCCCCACCTGAGGACAATATTCCTACCGCGAGCGTTCACTGTAAAGGCTCAAACGTCGAAAAGGTCGTTTGGTCCCACGCCAATTTCGTCAATGAGGTCCGGCGTGTTGTTTCGCGGGCTTCCGACCTTCCTGTCAATCGGCCACATCTTCATCAGTTCCGAAGGATATGGCTTCATAAGGTCGCGTGGATCCAGTTCCGGGCCGAGCCAGCGCATGTAATCGGCAGGCGCCAGAATAACCGGCATGCGATCATGGATCGTCGCCATCAACGTATTAGGCTCGCAGGTGACGACAGCGAAGGTCCGGATCAACTCGCCGGTGGCCTTGTCGGCATATTCTTCCCATACTCCAGCCATGGCAAAAGGCTCGTCATCCTTCATGGCGATAGCGTAAGGCTGCTTTTTCTTGCCCGAAACATCGAGCTTTTGCCATTCGAAATAGCCGTCGACGGGCACCAGGCAACGGCGCGCGGCGTATGCTTTTCGGAACATGCCGTTGCTGGCAATCGTCTCGCACCGCGCATTGACAGGCGGTGGACGCCCGCCGCCATCGCGCGCCCAGGCGGGAAACAGCCCCCACTTCGCAGAAACGAAACCGGCCATGCTCGTGGAAAGCTCTTCACGTACAATGATTGGATAAGTCAGGCTGGGCGCGCCATTCCAGACCGGGAACCCGTTGCCCAAACGCTCAACGTCGCCAGGGTGCGCGAACTCGAAGCGCCGTACCATGTCCGGGATGGTCGATTTTACAAAAACGCGTCCACACATTTACGGTCGTCTCATTGACAAGGATCGAGGCCCGCCCAAAATGGGAACGGAGTGAGAACGAGTCAAGGTTGTTGTGATGCCGAAGAAGCCAAAGGACGTAATGCTGCCAGGAGTATCGGGCGTCACAATCGATATCGATGACCGTGACAATCCTAGGGTCTGCCTGGTCGGGCTGTTGACTGACGAGGGAAAGCGATCCTTCACATTGAACGAAAACGGGGCACGGATGATGGTGAAGGCGTTGCACTCATTTCTCGATCTCCTCGACGGATCTACCTCCGTGACAAAGCCAAAACGCCCGGCCAACTGAGAACACAGCGCATGATCAACCCGCCGAAGCGACAGGACGAATATCAGGACCGCGCTAAGGGTCATTAAAGCCCACCGGGTGCATAAACTCTTGCGCCGACCTGGAGGAACATGCGTCCGCAGTCGAAGTTCGGAATGCGCTTGGCAAGGAAATCTCCTTGAAACAGCCGAGCAAGGCCCGCCACTGGCTCCGAGACCCGGTGGCGGGCCACCCGCAATCAAATCTTTTCGTAGGCTGGAACCTGTTTCTGAAATCTAAGTTGGAAATGTGCTTGGTTGAGATTCCCCTCCTCAAATCCAAGCTCTGGTGCAAGTGCAAGGCCCGCCGCTGTAATTGTGTCCTCAGCGGCGGGCTTACTTCGTCAGGCGCTCCACGGTCTCAATGATCGCCTTGGCCAATGCCTCGCCTTCATAGATCGGCTCTGGGCCATAGTAGCCCCGTCAACCATTCCTCGGATGGCAGCACGCCGGGAGGGCAGACCTGCTCGATGGCCATTCGGACGGGCTTCAAGGCTGCGCGTTCGCCAGTGAGTTCGATTGCCACAGGGGGCGATACGGCTGCGGTGTCATAATTTCGCCTCGCGGATCGCTCGCAAAGTCGCATGGCGCAGCTTGTCCTCGCGCTTCAAGGTCTTCACGCGTCCGACAAGGCCAGGTTTGATCCATTCGGCGTCGGGCTTGTCCGCTCCCTTCGGCGTGCCTTTCCCCTCTTGCACCTTGGCCCATAGGCGTTCGCGCATGGCTTTGGTCAGGGCGATGTTTGCTGATCCGACGTAGCGGCGTTCCGCATCGCGGGTCGCCATCAATGCGAGGGGAGCTGAACCGGGTTTTAGCTGCACGCCTGCAACCTCAAAGTCGACTTCCTCGTAGCATTTGGTTTTCAGCCACGCTTCGGTGTCGCCTGACCGATACACGCTGTCCGGCCGCTTCGACACCATGCCCTCCAGGCCCATGCGATCAACCGCAGCGTAGAAGTCAGCCCCGCCGCCATGTACATGGTGGCTGTACTGGATAACGCCCCTGGCAGGCCCGACGAGTTCGAGCAGCTTTTCGCGACGTTCCAGCAAAGGTGCGGGGCGCAGGTTGATGCCGTCCAGGTGCAACAGATCGAAGGCGACGAAGATGATCCGATCCGGCGCCCATCGCATCGCCGACCGCAGCGAATGGAAGCCGACACACCCTTCTTGTTAAGGACGATTGCCTCGCCGTCGATGATTGCCGACTTGGGGGAAAGGGTTGCCGCCGCCTCGACAATCGTCTTGTACGTCTATGACCAGTCGTAGCCCCTTCGCGTGATCGCTCGGGCCGTGCCGTTCTCGATTATGATTTGCGTCCGATAGCCATCGTACTTGATTTCGTGAATCCAGTTGTCCCCTGTCGGCGGCACCTCGACAAGCGTGGGAAACATTGGCCGGATGAACTTCAGACGCATGAACTGACCCGCAAAACTGCGATTCAATTTAGCACGCGCTAAAATGGTTCCGGAACATTTTAGACGAATTGAATGTTTGACAGCTATGACGAAGCTATCCGACCTAGGACCATCGATCCCCGGCAAGCAGCACGGCGGCGAGCCGGCTGATGAGGACCACAACTTCTATACCTGCCCGACGTGCGGTCAGCAGGTCGACATGCGCGACTTGCGGCAGGTTATCTGGCACGAACGGCCAAAGCACAAGCCGCTATTGTCGCTGGTAGAGTAATCCGTCGACAGCCGTCGATGTGCAACCATTTGGGGCGTTCCGCATTGTTACTCGCATAACGAGCGGAGATAACCTTAATGTGGATCTTGGCGGCTGTTTGTATTGGCCTCGCGTTGGCCTTGTCTTTGGGGTGGGCTATGGGGCTTTCGAAGTAGGACGTCGCGGGTCATCGGGCCTCCGCTTGGCACCAACCAAGCAAAAAGCCCGCCACCGGGATGGTGGCGGGCTCCTGGAGAGGCAGGCCATTTGGGGGACGGGTGCTGCCCCTACAGGCGTCCCTTTTGTTACAGTCACATCATTGTCAACAATAAAACGTTGCTTGGCTCGATGCGGACTGCGCGAAGGATGCTACAAGATTGTTGGATGCGGTGCGGACGAGAGATGGGGGCATCACTCGGGCGCGACTGGCTCAGGCGGGCTACCGCATCCACTCCACCATTCGCGAAATCTGAAAGTCCGCGCCCCAATGCCTCCACGGATGGAATGCTGATGGCATCCAACTTGCGCCATTCGGTTCCTGGCTGTCAAAATAGCCCGCCGCCTCTCGGAAGCGGGCAGCGTAGGCCTTATGATCACCCGCGATAACTAAAGTACACCCCGCCTGACCTGATGCTAAATCGGCCGCCTGCCTTGCATCTTTCAATCCCGCCTGTTTCCGCATATGTTCCCGCCCATGTCCAGGAACACCGTCCTTCAGCTCATTGCGGCCTTGATTACGATGGCGGTGCTGGCGGTACTGCATCAGGGGCTAGACTGGTTTCTTAGCAGTCTTGAGCCAAAATTCATGATGGGGCTGGTCGTCGGCTTTATGGCGGGCACAGTCCTAATTCTGCTCATCTGGTACTATGAGGACCGCAAAGAGCGGTATTCAAGGGCGGTTGGCCTCAGCGGGGCCGCTGAGCAACAGCGCGCGCGCAACACGATCGACCTGTGACTGCTGAAGACGAGATCCCCGGCCGGCCTTCATAAGCGCCTCCAGCACTGCGCTCTGTTGTGGGCCGCCTGTCAGGGTGCGAGCCATGTCGGCAACCGCCTTTTCATTTCCGCCGTTGTTCAAGGCCTCGATGACCTTATCCACTGTCCGCATGCCTGCAGCTCGGGCCGCGCCACGGGCGCCGCCGGCAATGAAGCCTTCGCGAACGCCAAACCCTGGTGCATTGCCGGGATCAATTGCTTCGCGAGCAGCAACACGCGCCGCCGTCTCCGAATTGCGCGTGACGATGTTCGACGTATCGGCAAACAGCTTTTCACGGTCGAGCAGATCGATGATGGAGCGGGCCTTGTCGGACCCGAACAGCGTCGACAGACGAGCCCGGTTCCAATCGCCTTCGCCCTTGATGAGCCGCTGAAGCGCCACACGGTCGTTTGCGTTGGTGCCTACGATGCGCTCTATCTCGGCTCGCGCGCCTTCGCGCAACCGCAGCGGCACAGCGGATGGCCCGACTTGCAAGCCTTGTGGCAATGCGCCCTGCCGGACTTCGACGGCGAGTTCATCGGGGCGCGGCGCTTCCCGGCCGCTTGAAAGGACGGATTGACCGCGCTGCACGGCATCCTTTTGCCGGGCCAGCTCTGCATATTTTGCGTCAACTTCCTTGATGCCGGGAACCGACGCCCGAAGCTCGTCGTCGACAGCCTGCCGCGCTGTTGTCAGGGCGTTGACAGCGTTCGTTCCCTGGGTCGTCTCCAGCATGTCGTCTATGGCGTGCCGAGTGTTCAGCAATTCGCCCGCGTCCGAAACCAGAGATGTGCCAGGAGGTGGTTGGTCATTGGCCCGAGCCCGAGCAATGTCAGCCGGCGTCGGCTGATGGTCGAGCATCGAGCGGACACGCTGCACAAGGCGCTGCGGCTCGCCGCGCAATGTCTGGGCTTCGGTTTCGAGATAGCGGGCAATCGGCAATGTGTCGACGGGGCCGGCATCGCGCAAAGCCTCTCGATATTCAGGCGCGAGGCGCTGTTGATTGGTGTTGGCTCGATGGATGATGCGCGACGGCGTAGGAGCCTCGCCAAGGGTTTCATCAAGGGCCGACCGGATACGCCAGTTGGCATTGGCATCGCGTGCGCCGATGGCGTTCCGAACAATAGTCTTGCCCTCGCCAGGCGTAGCGGCAATGGCGCCGGCCGTGTGACGCATGTTCGGGCCAAGATCCATCAGCATGCCATTGTCGCCGAGTTGCGACAGAGCAGCGGGATCTACAGCATCCTGACGGACAGCGCCCGCCAAGACCTTGGCGGCGCTCTTGTCGAGCCCGAGAGCGCGCGCAACCGCGCCAATGTGAAGGTTGTCGGCAACGGCCTTCACGCCCTTACCGATCAGTGGCGCCAAGAATGGCGCAGCCAAACCAGTTGCAAACCCGATCCCGGCGCCTTTGCCGGCTTCCTTGATATCTCCCCCCGAACGCACAGCAGAATCCGCACCGTTGATCGCGGCTCCAGAAAGCGCGCTAAGACCATATTGCAGCGGCTTCGACGCTGCGCCAATGCCAAACGCCTCTGGCGCAGCCATCATTGCCGGCAACGTGCCAGCAACCGCACCGGTCACGTTGCCAAGCGTCCGCGCGACTGGGTGGGCCTCGCGGCTCGCCTCGTTCATGCGGGTCATCTCCGCATTGACCTTCGAATAGGGTTCACCGCTCAACAGCGAGCCTATGCCAGCGGACGCGGCTGTAAGACCCTTGTCGATGTAAGGACCGGCGATCGGCACGCCCTCGCCTGTCGAGGTGAGATAGGTTCCCGTGGCGCCCATTTCTGGGTTCGGAACAAACGTAGGCGCCTCGTGACCTTCTTCCGGCTTGGGGCCGCCGCCTGCCATGATCTGCTGCGCCTTGGCAATTCCAGCCTTCGCGCGTGCGTTGGCATCACCAACAGCTCCGCTGTCCAGTGGCGCGGCGGCCGGCAGAGACTTCGCAATCTCTTCAACTGCTGCGTTCTGTTGCTCGGGCGTCATCGACAGAAAGGCGTCGTCGACCTTGACCTTTTGGCCCTGGATGTTGAGCGTTGCCATCAGGGTTCAATGCTCCATTTCAAGCCGTTGCTCGTCGTGCCGGCGCCGGTCGGCTCCGCAGCCGGAGCATCACCGCCGCCGCGACTGCTCCTGATGGCGTCGACCATCGCACGGACGCGCGCCAGCTTGTCGTTCACCGATTCCTTCGCCTCGCCCGGCTTGGGCGTCAGGATGGAAGCCTGATTTTCCACTTCGGCAGGTGCCGCCGTGGCGCCAGATACGCTGTAGAGGTAGGACGCAATGATGGTCTTCAGCGAGTTCGAAGCCCGCTGATAGTCCGACGATTTCAGGTAATCCGCCCCGTAGTCCGAACCGTGCGGCACGGCTGAAAGCGCCTGATCCGACAGGTTGGACAAGGCGGAGAAATTGTCTTCGACAATCTTCAACTCGGGCGCGACCACTGAATAGAGTTTAGCGTCTCGCTGCTGCTGCTCGTTCGGCGGCTTCGACTTCGGACCGGTCAACGGAACGATGCCCGCGTTCTGGTTCGGAGACTGGTTTTCCGAGCGCGGGCTCGTTGGCGCAGCCGGCGCCGGGGCAGCGGCCGGAGGAGCTTGCACAGGCGCTGGACCGGCTGGCACTTGGGCGCCAGCAGCAGGACCAGCGGCAGGCGGCGTGATGGGCTGAGGCGCCTGTCCCGGCATCTGTGCAACGATGCCGGAAGGCGTCAGGAACATCATTTCACCATTCGGGCCGGTGATGGTCTTGCCAGCCGCGATCTGGGCTGCCTGTTCCTGTGTGACCTTGTTGTTGTTCACCAGCCAGTTGAGCGCCTGGGCGTCGACTGAATTTCCCTTGAACATGTTGCCTTGGCTGCCGCCGGGCGATGCAGCGACAGCTTTCGTTTCGCCAGTGCGCTTGTTGTACAGCGTCCCGTCGTCCAGCTTTTCCCAATCGGTTTGCTGGCCCGTATAGACGGCCTGATGAGTCTTCGGATCTACAAGAGAGCCGCCAACCTCAATGAGCTTGTCCTGGTCGGCTTGCATCTTGCGTTCGTCGAAATCGAGCCGCGCCTTTTCTGCCGGCGTCATCTGCGGATTGCGAAGCCGCTCCGTCTCGATACGAGTTTTCTCCATGTCGAGACGGTTCTTCTCCATCTCCAATTGCGTGGCCGGGTCGGCTGCGGACATTTTCTGTTTCAGCAGCATGCCGACGACGCCGCGCTGTTCGGCGCTCAATCGCGGATCTGTGGCGGCTTTCATGAGTTGCTGCACGGTCGGGCCCCCATCCGCAATCTGAACGCCGCCGCTCTGATCAGTTGGCTGTGGGCCGGTGTTGACCGGAATCCAACCGTGATCACCAGTCGCCCCAGCCATTCCGGTCGTCTCGACATACTGATAGGT
>NZ_RZQE01000012.1:0-25206 GCF_004022955.1 Mesorhizobium sp. M7A.F.Ca.US.002.01.1.1
ATATCGGGCAGCGGCTCGCCTTGCAGCGTCGCCTCGAAGGCGCGCAGGCGCTTGTGGACCGATTGCAGCTCGACGATGGTCGACCAGGAGGTGAGCAGAAACTGCAGTGAACCGGTCACCTTGCCGAATGCGTTCGAAATCTGGTTCAGCGCGCCGAACGTGATCTTGTGCGCCACCAGCGAGGGACCGAGGATCAGCAGCGAGAAAATGTTGTCGGCCTGCAGGTAGGTGTAACGGACGACGTTGAAATAGATGTAGTGGAAATAGAGCCTGAAATAATTGTGGCGAACATTCTCGAACAGCTCGGCCGTGGTGGCCGGCTGGGCCCGGTCCGCGTGATCCTCGCCGTAGACGAGTTCCTTGCGGTAGGCTGCCTCAACGCGCTGGTTGCGGAACTGCAGCCCTGGAAGTTTCAGACCTGCAACCATGACCGAGATCGTCCCGAACAGACACCAGGCAAGGGCTGCGACAACCAATGGCTGTGGAATCGCGCCGATAATCGGCAACTCGGTGATATGGGCCTGCAACTGGATCATGACCGGCAGGAATGCGATCAACGTCATAATCGACTGGACGAAGCTGGAGCCGAGATCTTCCATGATCTGCGAGAACCGCATCGTGTCTTCCTGGATGCGCTGCGAGGCACCCTCGATATGGCGTAGCCTGCCCCAATTCTCGACGAAGTAGTTGTTCATCGCCGTGCGCCAACGGAAGATCCAGTGACTGACGATGAAGGCGTTGACCACCTGCACATTCATGCCGACCAGGGCGAGCCACGAAAAATCAGCCAATCCGATATAAAATTCGCTGTTGGTCGACTTTCCAGTCCCCGACATCAGCCCCTGCACATAGTCGAAGAAAGGCCCATACCAGGCGTTGACGGCGACGCTGACCTGCACATTGAAATAGATGAAGAACAGGATGACCGCGGTCATCAGGATCGACCAGCGTTGCCATGGATGCGGCGAATACCAGCTCCAGAATGCGTAGAAGACGAGCACGCAGAACGCGAAATAGAGATAGAACCAGAGGAACGGCTTCGATACGAGGATGGCGATGCCGATGATGGGCGGCGCGCCGGCCGCGGCGGGCGGCAATCCGAAAACCGTACCTAATTGTTCACCACCGAAGAACCAGAACAGGATCGCCGCAAGGCTCCAGACGGCGGCCGAAGTGAAGAACAGCTTCGGCTGCGGGAAAAAGGATACGAACACTGTGGCGAATTCCTCGATCTAGGCGCAAATCAGCTGACGACAGCGGGCATAAAGTCACACATTAGTGGGAAAGAAAATGCCCGTGCCCGATGCCCGGCACAGCAAGCCCACAATCATGGCGATTTTGGCGCAGCCGACCATGTGATGGCGCCGGAGACGACCAGCACGATCGCGGCTGTGATCGAGGCGAGGAAGAAATCGCCGGACATCTGCGCCAGAAACCCGGCGGCGACCGGCCCGATGATCTGGCCAAGGCCGAACGCAGCCGTCATCAGGGCGAATATCCGCCGCGGCGCGCTTGGCGCCTGCTGCCGGGCGGCCTGCAGGCCAAATGCGGTGATGGCAATGAAGGTGCCACCGAGCAGCACGCCGGAAAGCAGCGGCCCGGTGGCGCCGCCGATGGCGACGCTGGCGGTGACGCCGGCAACTTCGATGAAGCACGCCAGCGCATAGGCGGCATAGAGGCCGGTGCGGGCCGCGATCTTCTGCCAGAGCCAGACTGAGGGAAAGCCCGCAAGACCGGCGACCATCCACACCATGGCCTCGAAGACGCGGCTGCCGCCGCCTTGCCGGACGATGGCGACCAGGAATGTCGCCGTCACCACATAGCCAAAGCCGAACAGGCCGTAGGCGACGATGACCTTGACCAACGACCGGTCCATCCGCAGTGCCGGCTCGCGGGTGACTTCGCCGTTGCCGAGCGGACCCTCATTGGCCAACAGCGCAACGAGGACGAAACCACAGGCCGAAATCGCCGCCGACCACAGCCAGCCTGCAGCCCAGCCCGAATGCTCGGCGACCAGCACCGCCATCATCGCCGCCGACACAGCGATGCCCAGGCCAACGCCACCGAAATGCCAGGCCTGCAGGTCGCTGCGACCGGCAGCGTTTATGTGGCTGAAAACGATACTGGCCATGAACACCATGACGAAGGCGCTGGCCAGACCGGCCAGAAAGCGGATGACGAGAAAGCCGGCCATCGCATCGGTCAGCCCCATCAGCGCGGCAAGGACCGTACTGGCGCCAAGCCCCGCCAGCATCAGCAGGCGCTCGCGCCCATGCGCCCAGCCGCCCGCCGCTGCCAACGCGCCGACGAGGTAGCCGAGATAATTGGCCGACGCGATCCAACCGGCATCGGCAGGCGACAGATGCAATTCCTGCATCATGCCGGGCAGGATCGGCGTGTAGACGAAACGGCCGATGCCCATGGCAACCGCCATGGCAATCATGCCGGCGAAGGCGAAACGCAGCGCTGTCGAGGTGGCTGATGTCATTGCACTGCACAATAAGTGCAGGGGTCGCTGAAACAATCGCCATCTGTTGGGCCAGTGCGTGCGCGGGACGTGGTGCTCGCCTCGACTTTCCTCAAGCCGGAAGGCTTGGCGCCTGCTCAGCAGCGGCCGCCGGCGTGCAATGGGGCCGTCTCGTGCACTGTCCGCCGTGCCGTCAGCCTGAACGGCACATCGCCCAGTTCGCGTTCCGACATGGTGTTCAGCACCGGATGCGAAAGCGGATCGGTCAGCCATCTCTGCGTTTCGCCGTCCGGGTGCGGCTCATACGGCGTACTCGCAGCGAAAAAGACCTTCAGCGACGACGACAAGATCCTCAGCATTTCCGGCTCCACAGGTCTGTCTCTTCCGATAAAATCCGCCGTTTCGACATGCCTTTCAATTGAGATTTCAGCCGGATCAGTTTAGAAAAACTCAATGGCCATGCTCAACCGCGTCCACCTCAACGGCCTGCGCGCCGTCGAAACCGTTGCCCGTCTCGGATCGCTGGCGGCGGCCGCCGGTGAGCTCAACGTTTCCGTCAGCGCCGTCAGCCAGCAGATAAGCCGTACCGAAAAACAGCTCGGCCAGGCGCTGTTCGAGCGAACGGCGAGCGGTCTGGTGCTGACCGAATTCGGCGCCGTCTTCGCGGCCCGCCTTGGTGCTGGATTTCGTGAGCTTTCCCAGGCCGTGGCGCTGGCCGACGAGGCTACGCAATGCACATTGGTGGTTTCGGTGGCGCCGGCCTTTGCCTCGAAGTGGCTGTTGCCCAGACTATCTCGCCACTTCGACCGACATCCCAACGTGCTGCTGCGCATCGACGCTTCGGTGCGGCTGGCCAATCTCGATCACTCAGACATCGACATCGCCATCCGGCTTGGCGACGGCAAATGGCCGGGCGGGCGCACGGAACTGCTCTTGGCGCAGGAAGTCTTCCCGGTCTGCGCGCCGGCGATTGCCCAAAAACTGAAGTCGGTCGAGGACCTTGCCCAGACCTGCGCGATCACCGACGAGCGAGCAATGATCAACTGGGAAAGCTGGTTCGAGACGGCCGGTGTCCCACCTGTCAGCTTCCTCAAGGGTGCGCGTTTCACCGACCCGATGCTGTGCCTGGAATCGGCGATTGCCGGCCATGGCGTGATGCTGGGCTGGCAATTGCTCGCCGCGGATGCGCTGGCCGACGGGCGGCTGGTGGCGCCTTTCGGTATCCGCGCCCAGAGCGGGCTCGGCTATTGGCTGGTGACCTCGTCCGTCAAGGCGGAAAGCCGCAAGGTCCGGGATTTCAAGGTCTGGATCAGGGAAGAGATCGAAGCAACCATGGCGCGGTTCGGGTCCGCAAACCCAAAACCCGCCGGCGCGATCGCGGTGGAAAGCGCCGCGCCGCCGCTCTATGGTAGGCCGGACATCAAACTACGACAGGCAGGATCATGACCACACATTCGCGCGGCGTTTCCGCATCGATCGACCCGGTGAAGCTCGACAGGCTGGCGGAAGTCGCCATCAAGGTCGGGCTGCAATTGCAGCCAGGCCAGGATCTGGTGCTAACGTCATCGATCGCGGCACTGCCGCTAACCAGGCGGATCGTCGAGCATGCCTACAAGGCCGGCGCCGGCCTGGTGACGCCGATCTTCAACGATGACGAGATGACGCTGGCGCGCTACCGCTTCGGCGCCGATGCCGGTTTCGACCGCGCCGCCGGCTGGCTCTATGAAGGCATGGCGAAGGCCTTCTCCAACAATGCGGCCAGGCTTGCGGTGCGCGGCGAGGATCCGTCGCTGCTCTCCGCACAGGATCCGGCGAAAGTGGCGCGCGCCAACAAGGCCAATTCGATGGCTTATCAGCCGGCGCTGGAAAAGATCACCGGCTTCGACATCAACTGGAACATCGTCGCCTATCCGGACCTCGCCTGGGCCAAACAGGTCTTCCCCGGCGATGCCGACGATGTTGCGGTCGTGAAACTCGCCGATGCCATCTTCGCCGCGTCGCGGGTCGATGTGGAGGATCCGATCGGCAACTGGAGGGCGCACAACGCGGCGCTGCGCAGCCGCACCGAATGGCTCAACGGCCATAATTTCCATGCGCTGCACTTCACCGGACCGGGCACCGACCTGACGGTTGGGCTTGCGGACGGCCATGAATGGATGGGCGGCGCCTCGACCGCCAAGAACGGCATCACCTGCAACCCCAACATCCCGACCGAGGAGGTCTTCACCACGCCGCATGCGAGGCGGGTCGAAGGCCATGTCTCCTCGACCAAGCCGCTGTCCTACCAAGGCACGCTGATCGACGACATTTCGGTGCGTTTCGAAGAAGGCAGGATCGTCGAGGCCAAGGCTTCGAAGGGCGAGGATGTGCTGAAAAAGGTGCTCGATACAGATGAGGGCGCGCGCCGCCTCGGCGAAGTGGCGCTGGTGCCGCATTCCTCGCCGATCTCGGCCAGCGGCCTGTTGTTCTTCAACACGCTGTTCGACGAGAACGCCGCCTGCCACATCGCGCTCGGCCAATGCTATTCGAAGTGCTTCGTCGACGGCGCCTCGCTCAGCCAGGACGAGATCGCGGCGCGCGGCGGCAACAAGAGCTTCATCCACATCGACTGGATGATCGGCTCGGACAAGATCGACATCGATGGCGTCCACAAGGACGGCGCCCGCGTGCCTGTCATGCGCAAGGGCGAGTGGGCCTGAGGGTTCCAGCCGAGAGGTGTGATGGCCTTCAACATCGCGGTCAAGCGTATCTACGAGCCGCCCGCTGCCGATGACGGGCAGCGGGTTCTGGTCGACCGCATCTGGCCGCGCGGCGTCAGCAAGCAAGACGCCGCGCTGACGCTGTGGTTGAAGGACATCGCGCCGAGCGACGAGCTGCGAAAGTGGTTCGGACACGAGGCGGCGCGCTGGGCGGAATTTCAGGAGCGGTATCGCGCTGAGCTGGATGGGAATGGCGCGGCGGTGACGCAGTTGCGAGGCCTGCTGGGTAACGGCAAGGTGACGCTGCTCTACGGCGCGCATGACGAGGCGCACAACAATGCGGTGGCGCTGGCGGGGTATTTGCGCGGACGCTGAGATTTTATGGCGGTCGGCGGGACAGCGCCCCCCCTCTGGCCTGCCGGCCATCTCCCCCTCAGGTGGGGAGATCCGCTGTCATCATCTTCTTCGCAAATCCCGAACGTGACAGGAATGGCGGAGCGGCGAAGCTGCCAATCTCCCCACTTGAGGGGGAGATGTCCGGCAGGACAGAGGGGGGCGCCACGGAACACCGTGGAACGAGAGGCAGCTCTACTTCCCCACCGCCGCCTCATAGACATCAGCCTTGAACCCGACCATAACCCGGTCGCCTACCTCCAGCACCGGCCGCTTGATCATGGTCGGCTTGGCCAGCATCAGCGCCTTGGCGCTCTTCTCGTCGAGACCCTGCTTTTCCTTGTCCGGCAGCTCGCGGAACGTCGTGCTCGCCTTGTTGAGCAGCTTTTCCCAGCCGACCTTGCCCGCCCAACCATCCAGCCGCTTCGCGTCCAGTCCCTCGGCCCTGAAATCGTGAAACCGGTAGGCTACGTCATGGCCTTCCAGCCAGACGCGCGCCTTCCTGACCGTGTCGCAAGTGGTGATGCCGTACATGGTGATCGTCAAAAGCGTGCTTCCTTGGCTGACTGTCGAATCCGTTCCACAGACTAAACCACCCTTTCCGCTTTGCCAGAGCCGTTGCCATATCTCCGTTCCACATGACGGCCAGGACAATGTCCCGGCCGTCTAATTTCCTGGTCCTGCAGCGACGTGAGGCGGAACCCGGGGCCGGCCCTAGTAATAGAAGCGCTCTTCGGTGATCTTGCCGTTTTTGACCGTGTAGAGGCCGACTTCATCCATGGTGACACGCTCGCCGGTAGCCTTGGGCGTTATGTCGAACTTGAAGCGCACCGCGAACTGGTCGCCATTGACATAGGGGCCTTCGACAGAGCCGCCATGGACTTCATTGTTCTCCTGCCACCACTGGCCCTTCTGCCTGAGAGCCTCCTTGCCACGGGAGATGGCCATCGGCCCCTCCATGGCTTCGTAGCTCACGATATCGTCGGAATTGTACTTCTCGGCGGCAGCTTCGTTGTCGCCCTGCTTGAGCAGCTCGGTAAAATCCTTGGCAATTTCCGCGATGGTCATTTGTGTTCCTCCTGTTCAGACGCATTTAGGTAGGGAACAGCCTGCTGGCCTGCCATCGTCGGACCGCGCCGTAGCTGACAAGCCATGTCAGGATGATGATATCGCGCGGACCGCGCTCCATCCGGTTGCGGACACAAGCCAATTCCGCAATTCTAGGTGAATGTGCAACCTCTACAATATTACCACGACGCAAGAGGCGGTCCGCCAATGGACACGCACAATGCGCGATATCAGCGGCAACCTTGAGCCTTCGCTTGACGTCTATCCCAATCAGCCCGCCCCAGTCGTTCGCAACACGGCGGACGGAGAGCGTGAATTGGCGAAACTGCTTTGGGGTTTGCCCACGCCGCCTGAACGCATGAAAGGCAAGGCGGACTACGGCACCACTAACGTGCGCAACCCACAATATTCGCACTGGCAACACTTTGTCGGCGTCGAGCACAGATGCGTCGTGCCGGTGACCAGCTTTGCCGAACCCAGCCCTACTCCGAACGACAAAGACCCGGACACAGGCATCCAGCGCAATTATTGGTTTGCGCGTGACGAGAGCCGGCCGCTGTTCTTCTTCGCTGGTTTCTGGACCCGTTGGCAAGGCGTGAGAAAGGTCAAGGATGGTCCTGGCGACTTCGAGCTATTTGCCTTCATGACAACCAAGCCTAACGCCGTCATCGCACCGATCCATGAGAAGGCTATGCCGGTGATCCTGACCACGCCGGAAGAGGCCCAGGCCTGGCTTACAGCGTCGTGGGCAGAAGCGAGACATTTGCAGCAGACAGCGCCGGACGATGCATTGGTGATTGTTGAGAAGCCCGCCACGCAGATCAAGTTTCCGCGGCAGGTGCCAACTCAAGGGTCTCTGTTCTAGGCCGCAGGATCGACTAACCAGCCGCTTTCTTAATCGTCGTCTCGCCAGATCACCCGGCGAACCATGCGGATTTCGACAAGTCGCCTGACCCGAATTTTCAAGCGTTCAGCAGCGCTCGGCAAAATAATACTGGCGTCAAGCTCGCGAAGCTTGCAGCGCTCGCACCTCATATGCCGCTCGACGTCCCAAAAGGGAATATCCCCTACAAGCTTTGCGAGATCGCCGGGCAGATAGTGCCTAGTGATGTTGCAGTGCGGGCATCGTACACGAATGAGTTGCCCGACTTCGTGCGCGAGGCACAGGGTCTGCACATTTCGGCGCGGTCGGCTGCTCAGTTCCGGCATCGGCCAAATTAGGAATATATTCCCTCCCGAGTCAATTCCTACTTCGTCCACGGTCTTTTTGTTCACAGCCGGCTGGCAGTCCACATAGGCAGACCATCCCGCCGACATCCCCCATAGCGGATGATGCCCTTAACCTCGCGGTTGATCGCCCAATCGGTAGCGCTTGTGGCCACCGATCGACGCAAACGTTTTGCTTCGTTTTTAACGTCGCTAAGACTAACTTGGCAGCACTGGGCAGTTGGCGCCACGGCGCAGGCTGATATGCGCCACGTCGCCGACCTGGAAGCGAAAACCCTCGGCCTGGCGCGGCGCGTCGATGACGACAGGCGCGCCCTGCCCGAGTTCGGCATGCAGGCGCAGCGTGCGGCCGTGAAAGACGACGCTGTTGACGCGCGCCGGTGCGGTGCCGGGCGCGGCCTCGGTCATCGCCAGCAAATCCTCCGGGCGCACGCCGATGGTGCGGGTAGCGCCCTCGGCAGGTGCCTCGCCGGTTTCAGAAATAGCCTCCAGCGGCAGGGTGCCGGCGGTGAAACGCAAGCGATCGCCATCGCGGCCGACAAACCGTGATTGCAGGAGATTCATGGTGCCGATGAAGCTCGCCACAAACTTCGTGGCAGGCCGGTCATAAAGTGTGGCCGGCGGTGCGATCTGCTCGATGCGGCCCTTGTTCATGACGACGATGCGGTCGGAAATCGACAGCGCTTCGGTCTGGTCGTGGGTGACCATGACGAAGGTGGTGCCAAGCCGCGACTGCAGCCGCTTCAGCTCAACCTGCATCTGTTCGCGCAGATGCGCATCGAGCGCCGACAACGGCTCGTCGAGCAGCAGCACGCGCGGCTCGCAGACGATGGCACGCGCGAGCGCGACGCGTTGGCGCTGGCCGCCCGACAGTTCGGAGACGCGGGCGCCAAGCTTGTCGGCGAGACCGACCATGTCGAGCGCTTCGCCGGTGCGCTTAGCCTGTTCGGCTCCAGACAGTTTGCGCAGCGACAGACCGAAGCCGACATTTTCTGCAACATTCATGTGCGGGAACAGCGCGTAGTCCTGGAACACGGTGTTGACCGGCCGGTCGAACGGTCGAAGGGCCGTGATATCGCGACCATCGAGCAACACCTTGCCGCTCGACGGGCTTTCGAAACCGGCGATGACGCGCAGGCTGGTGGTCTTGCCGCAGCCCGACGGCCCGAGCAGCGTGATGAACTCGCCGCTGATAATGTCGAGATCGACAGCGTCGAGCCCAACGATGCCGCCGGGAAAAATCTTCGAGACCGCCTGCAGCCGGACGAGTGGATCAGGCGCCATCGCGAACCTCGGACGGCTTCGTGGTGTTGACCCAGAGAATCTGGCACCGCTCGGCGCCCGGATTGCGGAAGGCATGCAAAAGCGTGCTCTTGAAGGCAAAGCTGTCGCCCGCCTTCAACCCGTATTTCGTCGAATCCACCACCAGTTCGACCTCACCGGCCAGCACGAAGCCGAATTCATGGCCGGCATGCGCATAGGCCTCGGCCGTGCCGCCGCCAGCTTCCACCGTCACCAGCATGCCGGTCAGCGTCGCGCCCGGCGGTGACAGCAGCGCCTTGGCAATGCCTTCCGATTTCACCGGGATTTGCCGCCGCTTGTCGGCACGCACGCAATAGAGATCGTTGGCCGCATCGTTGCCGTCGGCGATCAGCGCCGACGGCTCGATGTCGAGGGCGGCGGCGAGCGGCCAGATCACCTTGACGCGCAGCGAGGACATGCCGCGCTCGATCTGGCTCAATGCACCGATCGACACGCCGGCCTTTGCCGCAAGATCGGCCAGCGACAAATTGCGCTCCAGCCGCAGCGCCCGCACGCGCCGGCCGACGCGAACGTCGGCATCGTCCTTCGGCTTCCCAGCCGCTTCATCCAGCATGTCCATGCGTTAGTCCTCGTTTGCTTTCCCTTCTCCCCTTGTGGGAGAAGGTGGATCGGCGCGCAGCGCCGAGACGGTTGAGGGGTGTTCCAGCGGAGTGAGACGCTGGTGTTCCCTGGAGCACCCCTCATCCGTCGCCTTCGGCGACACCTTCTCCCACAAGGGGAGAAGGGGGAGCTTTATCCCCCCGCCTTCACCTTCTCAAACATCTTGGCGAGGTCGTCATTCTGTTTCATCGGTCCGGTGAAGATGGTGGTCTTCAGCATCACCTCCGGGTCGGACGGCAGCTGCAATTTCTCCAGCTCCTCCTTCGGCACCGCCGCGAAGGCCGAACTGGTCGAGCTGCCATAGCCGTAGGCCTCGATCAGGTATTTGCCGGAATCCGTCTCCAGCCGGCTGTTGATGAAATCATAGGCGAGGTCGACATTCTTGGCGTCCTTGAGCATCACGAAGCCGCAGGCCCAGGTCAGCATGCCCTCCTTGGGCTTCATGAACTCGACCGGCACGCCCTGCTTCTTGAGCGAGGTGGCCGACGCGTTCCAGGTCATGGCGGCGACCAATTGGCCGCTGGCCAGCGCCTGTTCGACGGAGGTCATGTCGGTGGTGTAGTTGGAGAGCAGCGGGCGCTGCTCGCGCAGCTTCTCGGCCACCTTGTCCATTTGCTCCGGCGTCATGTCGAACGGATTGACGCCGGCGAGCAGCGCCGCCACGACAGGCGTGTCATGCACCGCGTCGATCGTCGCCATGCGACCGGCATACTGCTTGTCCCACAAAAGGTTCCAGCTCGCTTCCGGGTTCTTCACCAGATCGGTGCGGTAGAGGATCGAGGTGTTGCCCCAGTCCCACGGCACCATCCAGACCTTGCCGTCGCCAGCCTGCAGGTCTGGCAGGTTCTTGAACACCGGGAAGATCGAGTCCCAGTTCTTGATGCGCTTGGTGTCGATTGGCTGCAGCAGGCCTTCCTTGTTCCAGCGCGCCACCTTGTCATAGCAGGGATGCGCAATGTCGGGTCGGAAGCCGGCCTTGACCTTGGTGAAGGCGTCATCGTCGTCACCGAAGATCGAGGCCTCGACGCCATCGGGATGCGCGGCAAGGAAGCTCTTGTTGAAGTCGGGCAGTTCATAGCCCGACCAGGTGAAATATTGCAGCTTTTCGCCGGCGAAAGCGACGGTCGACGACAGCGCCAGCGCGAACGCCGTCAATCCAGCGCAAACAGTCTTTGCAGAGATCGATTTCAGGTCGAATGCCATTGCAGTTCTCCTCTCTTGGTTTGTTTTGGTTGTGATGGATCCGCGGGCTTTGGCGCCGTGGCGGATAAGCCGCGATGGCGCAGGATTTCAGCTGCTGCAGCGATGACGAAGGACACCGCCAGGATCGAAGTGCCCAGTGCCATCACCGTCGGCAGCGACCGGGGAAAACGCAGCTGGCTCCAGATGTAGAGCGGCAGCGTCGGCTCGGTGCCGGCCAGGAAGAACACGACGATGAATTCGTCGAAGGAGATCAGGAAGGCCAGCATGAATGCCGAGACGATGGCCGGCAGGCTGAGCGGCAGCATGACCCGCCGGAAGGTCGTCCAGTCGGAGGCGCCGAGATCGAGTGCCGCCTCGCGAATGGTTTTCGGGATGGCGGCGAAGCGGCTGCGCATGATCACCACGGTCGTCGGCAGCGCCACCAATATATGGCCGAGAACGATGGCGACGCGCGATGGCCCCAGACCAACGAGGTTGATGAGGATCAGCAGCGATATGCCGACGATGACGCCCGGGATCAGGATCGGCAGCCTTGCGATGGCGCTGATGGTGGCGGCCAGCGGCGAGCGGCCGTAGAGGTCCATGTAGGACACGGTGATGCCGCACAGCGTCGCACCCGTGGCGGCGATGGCGCCGATGGCGAGGCTGTTCAAGAGTGCAACGGTCAGCGCCGAATTGCCGAACAGCGTCGCGTACCATTGCAAGGTAAAACCTTGCAGCGGAAACGCTGCCTGGATCGAGTTGTTGAAGGAAAACAGCGGGATCAGCAGCACCGGCAGATAGAGAAAGACCAAATAGGCGGCGACATACATGCCGAGCCAGCGGCCACCTCCCTGCGTGCGTGCAGTGCTCATGTGCGGCTGCCAAATCTGCGGTCGGCGAAGCGGGCGACCAGCACCACGCACAGGATGACCAGCATGACGGCGACGGAGAGTGCTGCGCCAAACGGCCAGTCATTGGCCTTGCCGAATTGCGCCTGGATCAGCGTGCCGATCATGGTGCTGGCCGGGCCGCCGACGAGCGCCGGCGTGACATAGTCGCCGACCGTCGGCACGAAGATGACGAGGGCTGCCGCCAGCACGCCCGGCATCGAATTGGGCAGCACGATCCGGCGGAAAGAGGTGAATGGCCGCGCGCCGAGATCGGAAGCGGCCTCGATCAGCGATTTCGGGATGGTGTCCAGCGCCACGTAGATCGGCAGGATGGCGAAAGGCGCATAGGCGTGCGCCAGCGTGACGACGACGGCGGCCGGCGTGTTGAGAAAGGCCAATGTCGGCTCGGACCAGATGCCGCTTTCGATCAGCGCCGAGTTCAAAACGCCATTGTAGGCGAGCACGATCTTCCAGGCGAAGACGCGCAGGAGATAGCTGGTCCAGAACGGCAGCGTCACCAGGAACAGCAGCAGGCCGCGCCGCCGGCCGGCGTGGAAGGCAAGGTAGTAGGCGACGGGATAGGCAGTGACGACCGTCGCCAGCGTGACCAGAGCGGCAATGATCAGCGAGCGCAGCGTCACCGTCCAGTACAGCGGATCGGACACCACGGTGACGAAATTCGCGACGGTGAAACCGGCGCCGAGCAGCGAACCGTCATTGCCGCGGAAGGCGAGGAAAAGCACGAGGCCAAGCGCAAACAGGATCAGCAGCAAGGTGACCAGCGCGCCCGGCAGCAGCATGGCGACCCGGAAGCCCTGGGAAGACCGGGCCTCTGGCGCTGATGTGGCAACTAGGGTCGACATCGACCTGCCTATTGGGAAATTTGAAATTGGCTTAGAGTTTTTCATATTCATGAAACTGTCAAGCAGAATCCCCTAACGGAGCCCCAAGGGGATGAAGCGCCCTGGTCAGCGCTCCAACGCATCGAGCAGGCGATACCAAGCGATGGTCGCGGCGACGCCGACCTGGCGGAAGGCGTGAAACGGGATCGGCCGGATCGGCGAGACCGGGAAAGGCAATTGCCTGGCGTCGCCACTTTGGAGGTAGCTGGCGATGCGCTCGCCAAGCGCAGTCATCAGGCCGACACCACGACCCTGGCAGCCGACCACGGCGAGCAGGCCTTTCTCCGGCTCGTGGATGTGCGGCAGGTGGTCCGGCGTCATCGCAACCCGGCCGAACCAGCGCTTCTCGATGGGAACGCCGGACAGCGAGGGATAGAGCCGTACCAGCGCGTGCTCGAGATGCGCCCAGTCGCCGGCGCTCGTCGGCAGCGCCATGCGGCCCCGTCCGCCAAGCACCAGCCGGCCGTCGGCGCTCTTGCGGTAGTAGACGAGGATGCGCCTGGAGTCCGACACCGCCTGCCCTTCCGGCAGGATCGTGGCCGCCAGATTGGACGGCAGCGGCGCTGTGGCGATCTGAAAGGAATGCAGCGGCACGATCGTCTGGGCGAGACCGGGGATCAGACCGTCCGTATAGGCGTTTGTCGCCAGCACGACCGCCTTTGCCTGCAATTCCAGGCCATTTTCGATCAAAATACGCCAAACACCGGCGGCATTGGCGAGCCGCACGACCCTTTGGCGCTCTGCTATCCTCACGCCAGCCGCGGTCGCGACCCGGGCAAGTTCAGACGTGTAGGCGAGCGGATCGATCACACCGGCGCGGCGGTCGAGCCAGCCGCCGAGATAACCCTGTGCGCCGGTCCTGGCTGCGGTCTCCTCTGCGTTCAGCAACCGGACGTCGGCACCGCGCGCGTGCCATTGCCGGTCGCGGTTCGTCGCCGCCTTCAGCGCGGCCCCGGTGTGCGCCGCCTGGATCCAGCCATTTCGAACGAACGGCACCGCCAGCTTCTCGTCGCGGATCAGCTCGAACACCGCGTCGGCGGTCGACGCCGCGAAATTGACAAGCGCCTCGCCGCGCTCCGGGCCAAAATGCTCCAGCAACCATTCCGGATCGTATTTCAGGCCGGGAATGACCTGGCCGCCATTCAAGCCTGATGCGCCCTGGCCGATCTCGCCGGCGTCCAGCACCTGCACCGACAGGCCAAGCCGGGCGGCATGCAAGGCAGTCGACAAGCCCATGATGCCACCGCCAACGATGGCGAGATCGACCCGTTCGCCATTGGGAAGCGATTGAAACGTGAAAGCTGCCTGCGGCCTGCGCCAGATGGGATCGGAGAATGCTGTCGCCAAGGGTCACCTGAATGCGCTGCGATTGGTGAAAATCCTAGTCAGAATTTCACAATTTTGAAAGAGCACCATGGCTTTCGCCTGTGGACTGCCGCCGAGACGACCGGAGACCCAGAGTTCCGATCGCCTGCGACGGGATAGACCTTTGATGGGAATCCGGTGAAAGTGCCACGCCGATCCGGCTAGCCCACATTGTCGATCACTTCACCACATTGTCGATCACTAAGAGGACAGAGCGCCATGACGAACCCGACCCACCTGCCCAGCGAGGGCCTTTTTGTCGGACGCGCCAGAAGCAGCGGTGCTGCATACCCGCTGGTCGTCACGGTTCGCGATGGCACGGTCTTCGACATCACCTCGCGTACGGCACCGACCATGCGCGACCTTTGCGAGATGGCCGACCCGGCTGGGCATGTCCGCTCGGCCGAAGGCAGACCGATCGGTTCGCTCGATGACATCGCCGCCAACAGTTTTGAAACTGGGCGCGATCCAGCAAAACCCTACCTGCTCTCCCCGGTCGACCTGCAGGCGGTCAAGGCATCGGGCGTCACCTTCGTCGTCAGCCTGCTGGAACGGGTGATCGAGGAACAGGCGCGTGGTTCGGCTGAAAAAGCCGATGCCATCCGCGCCGACATTGCCGGACTGATCGGCCACGACCTGTCGAAGCTGAAGCCCGGTTCGCCCGAAGCGATGGAGATCAAGGCCAAGCTGATTTCGCGCGGCGCCTGGTCGCAATATCTGGAAGTGGGCATCGGCCCCGATGCCGAGATCTTCACCAAGTGCCAGCCGATGGCCTCGGTGGGCTTCGGCGCCGATGTTGGGCTGCACCCGGTGTCGACCTGGAACAATCCGGAACCCGAGATCGCCATGATCGCCGCCTCCAGCGGCAGGATCGTCGGCGCCACTATCGGCAACGACGTCAATCTGCGCGACGTCGAAGGGCGTTCGGCGCTGCTGCTCGGCAAGGCCAAGGATAACAATGCCTCGGCCTCACTTGGCCCCTTCATCCGCCTGTTCGACGAGAAATTCTCCATCGATGACGTCAAGCGCGCCGTCGTGCGCCTGAAAGTCGAGGGCGAGGACGGGTTCTCGCTGGAGGGCGCAAGCTCGATGGCCGAGATCAGCCGCTCGCCGGAGGAACTGGTCGCCGCGGCCATGGGGCCGCACCACCAGTATCCGGACGGGCTGGCGCTCTATCTCGGCACCATGTTCGTTCCGTCCAAGGATCGCGGCGAGAAGGGCAAGGGATTTACCCACAAGGTCGGCGACATCGTCACCATCTCGTCGGAAAAATTCGGCGCGCTGGTCAACCGCGTGCAGCTGTCGCCAGACTGCCCGCACTGGACCTACGGCGCCAGCCATCTGATGCGGGAGCTGGCGAAGGCCGATCTTATTTAGCCAAGCCTTGGCCCAGGGCCACCATCAACGCAATGTTGGCGCCTTATTACTCGTGACCTCGTCGGACTGGAATCCAATGACGATACTTGATGTTCGCCGGCACACCATGAGGCGCAAGCCTGGCGCGCACCTTTCTCGAGAAGGAATCGAACTAGCGCGGTTTGTAGCCCAAGGGGCTGACTCTTATGAACTTGTTGTCACAAGCGAAATTCCACGGGCAATCGAAACCGCAATTGCGATGGGTTTCGAAGTAAATGAGTTGATTGCCGAACTTGGAATTCTTCCCAAAAATATACTCGAAACGATCTCGTGGCCGAGCCCGTTGGCGGAGGTAGAACGTGTACTCCGATCGGACGTAGACTGCATTGCATTTGCTAACACCCAAGTGCGACTGTGGACGAGCATAGCTGCCCGAGTTCCCAACGAAGCGACGGGCTTATTGGTGACGCACGGTGGGATCATCGATCTCGGCGTTGTCGCGTTCCTGATGGCCAGCAAACGTCCTATCGAGGGAGAAGCCATCGGATACTGCGAGGGGCTCCGATTAGAGTTCACCAGCGGAAGACTCACCAATGCCGAAATGCTGCGAGTGCCCGAGCATCTGCATTTGTCGGATACCTAACGGAACAAATCGCCTTGCTCGCCTGGCGGCCGATCGGCTGTGGAGCAACCTGCGCGCCGACCATGACGAGGACTATCTGCTCGGCTAGCCTCGACATCAATTATCCGACAGTCGGAAAATCACCTCAACTGATGCAATCTGATGGGACGGCTGATGACGCCCCGTCAGGCGCCCACTACACCTGCAGATGGAGGCCTGGCAGATGGAGGCTTGCCATCCGTCGAAAAAGGGGATGCTCTGACGCATTCAATCGGCACTGGCAAAAGACGCAGAACAAGGGAACGGATTTTGAACTGACGATCTACAAACGGGAGGAAATCAAATGCTGACACGGCTAAGACTCGTTCTATACGGCCTGTTGGTGGCGCTGATGGTGGTACCAGCAGCGGCACAGGCCAAGACGTTCTACTGGATTTCGCATGGCGGTCCGGCCGATCCGGTCTGGACCTACTTCCTGGCCGGCGCCAAGCAGTGGGCCAAGGACACCGGCAACACGGTCAACACCTCGTTCCACAACGGCGATGTCGCCTCGCAGCAGGAAGCGGTTCGCGCCGCCCTCTCCGCCAAGGCCGATGGCATCGTCACCACGAGCCCCGATCCGGGCAGCCTGATCGAGATCGTCAAGGAAGCGCGTGCGGCGAAAGTGCCGATCATCAATTTCAACACGCCTGATCCGAAAGCCGATTTCAACGCCTATGTCGGCGGCGACAATGTCACCTTCGGCAAGCATTGGGCACAGTATCTGGTCGACAAAGGCCTGGTGAAGAAGGGCGACTTCGTCTGGATGCCGGTCGAAATCCCCGGCGCCACCTATGGCGTGCAGGAAGAGGAAGGCATCAAGAGCGTCTTCGAGCCGCTCGGCATCACCTATGAAATCACGGAAGCGACGCTTGATCAGGCTGAAGTGATCAACCGCATGGTCGACTACCTCACGGCGAACAAGGCCAAGGTCAAGGCGATCATCGGCCTAGGCGACCTCGTCACCGGCTCGATCAAGCGGGTGTTCGACCAGGTCGGCATCAAGCCGGGCGAAATCCCGGTCGTCGGCTGGGGCAATTCGCTCGACACCACCCAGGAAGTGCTGAACGGCTATGTCAATGCCGGCCAGTGGCAGGACCCGCAGGCGACCAGCTATGTCGCGCTTTCGCTGGCCAATATGGCCGCCGGCGGCATTCCTCCGGGCTTCAACGTCATCACCGGCGCGCTCTATGAAAAAGACACCGCGCAGATCTACGACGACATCCTGTCCGGCAAGTAACATCCAATCTCAACAGTCGCGGCCGCCCAACGGTCGCGACTGGCTCTCCATTTCGCCGAGCCCTTCGCACGCGATGTGCAACGCTCAGCCTTCCACTCATGTCGCGGATTGCCTGTGGAAAATCATTCGCTCGTCCCACGCCTGATCGCACGGCCGGAATTCGGCCCTTTCGTGCTGCTCGTCGTCGAGATCGCCGTTTTCTGGAGTTTCAACCACGACTTCCTGTCGCCGCAGAACATCTCCAACACGCTGGCTTTCACGGTCGAGCTCGGCCTGATCGCGCTGGCGATGACGCTGTTGATGACGTCCGGCGAGTTCGACCTCTCGGTCGGCTCCCTGTTCGGCTTCTCGCCGGTCTTGATGTGGACCCTGTTCAACAGCGGCCTGACCTCGCTCGAAGCCGGCTTTGTCGCCGCGCTGCTGGTCGCCGCCTTCATCGGGCTGGTCAATGGCTGGTTCGTGACGCAGCTCAAGATCCCATCCTTCCTGGTGACGCTCGGCATGCTGCTGGTGGTGCGCGGCACCGCCCTTTTCGTCACCGACGGTTTTCCCCAGCGCACCTGGAGTGCGGAGGGCAGCTGGCTGGCGGAAGCGCTGGTCGGCGACTTCTTCATCGGCCCGTTCCGCATCTACATGTCACTGTTCTGGTTCATCGCCGCGGCGATCGCGCTCGGCTATGTGCTGACGCAAAGCCGCACCGGCAACTGGATCCAGGCGGCCGGCGGCAACCCGAGCGCGGCGCGGGCGCGCGGCGTCAATGTCAGCGGGGTCAAGATCGGCCTGTTCGTGCTGTCGTCGGTCATGGCCTCGCTTGCCGGCGTCATCTCTTCGTTGCGCACGTCCGCCGCCAACCCCAACAGCGGTACCGGCTATGAGTTGGAAGTCATCGCCATGGTGGTGATCGGCGGTACCGCACTTACCGGCGGGCGCGGCACGATCATCGGCACCGTGCTCGGCATCCTGATCCTGCGCGTGATGCGCAACGGCATCGTGCTGATCGGCGTGCCTGGTCTTGCCTATAACATCTTCATCGGTGCCATCATCCTCGGCATGATGGCACTGCATTCATGGCTGGAACGCCGGCATCAGGCGGGGACTTGAACCATGGCCGAGCCACTGATCCGCATGACGAACATCCGCAAGTCCTACGGCCGCGTGCAGGCGCTGGAGGATGCCAATTTCCATGTCAATGAACGGGAGATCGTCGGCTTGCTCGGCGACAACGGCGCCGGCAAGTCGACGCTGATCAAGGTGCTTTCGGGTGCCGTTCCGCTGACCAGCGGCGATATCTTCATCCGTGGCAAGAAGGTGAGCCTGCGCAGCACCAGCGACGCCATCGCCCATGGCATCGAGACGATCTACCAGGACTCCGCACTGGTCACGCAACTGTCGATCGCCCGCAATCTGTTCCTCGGACGCGAGCCGATCAAACCGCCGCGCTTCCTCAACCGGATGGACCAGGAGGCGATGAACACGGTTGCCCGCGACCTGCTCAAGCAGGTCGGCATCTCGAAGAACATCCCGCCGACGACGCCGATCGGTTCGCTCTCCGGCGGCGAGCGTCAGGCGGTGGCGATCGCGCGCGCCATGCATTTCGACAGCGACCTGATCATCCTCGACGAGCCCACCAACAATCTGGGCGTCGCCGAAACACAGGGCGTGCTGAGTTTCGTGCGCAGCGCCCGCGATTCCGGTCACTCCTGCATTTTCATCGCCCACAACATCCACCATGTCTTCCAGGTGGTCGACCGCATCGTCGTCATGCGCCGGGGCAAGGTGGTCGCCGACGACATCGACCCGAAGACGACCAGCGTGGCGGAGGTAGAGCGGATCATCACCGGCATGTCGGACAAGGAAATCCGCGATGCCATCACCGATGGCAAGCCGTCGCACTGACTGTCGGGTGATGGCGGCAATCACCGCTGCCTCAGATCGCATCGCTTGTCTGGCGCGGCATCGCAGGGCGCATAGGTAGCGGCATGAAAGCCACCGTTTCGGATATCGTCCGCAATTGCGGGCTGTGGGTAGCGGCATGAAAGCCACCGTCTCGGATATCGCCCGCAATTGCGGGCTATCGACCGCAACGGTCGACAGGGTGCTGAACAACCGGCCGGGTGCGAGTGCGGCCAACCGCCAGCGCGTCATGGAGGCGGCCAAGCAACTCGGCTACCTGCCGGTCGCTGATCAGGTGACGCTGCCCTCGCGGCCCGCCCATCTCGAATTCCTGCTGCCGATCGGCAGCAATGCCTTCATGCGCGATCTCGCCGGGCATATCGAGGACTACGCCGCGCGTCTGCCGCTTGTCGCCTCGTGCCGGATCCACAATCTCGCCGGTATCTCGCCGAACGCGCTGCAGAGCGCTGTCGAAAACCTGTCGCTCAGGGCCAATGGCGTTGGCGTGATCGCTGTCGATCATCCGCGTACGCGCAACATCCTGCGCGACATCGTCGAAGCCGGCATGCGTCTGGTGACGCTGGTGTCCGATGTTCCGACGGCACCGCGCGCGGCCTATGTCGGCATCGACAACAGGGTGGCGGGACGAACGGCGGCGCTGCTGATGGGACGCTTCCTTGGCGGCCGCACCGGCCATCTGGCGATGGTCGTCGGCTCACGTTCCTATCGCGGCCACGAGGAACGCGAGATGGGTTTCCGCTCGGTGCTCAATGAGGAGTTTCCCAATCTGACCGTCAGCAGCGCCGTCGAGATCAACGACGAGCCCGATGCCGGCTACACCGAGACCATGAAGGCACTGCACGACGAGCCGGAGTTGCTCGGCATCTATTGCGTCGGAGCTGGACATTCGGGCGTTGCAAAGGCGATCCGCGAGGCCAGGCCGAACCACAAGCCGGTGTTCATCTGCCACGACCTGACCAAGGACACGCGCGGTCATCTCGTCGACGATCTCGCCGATGTCGTCATCGACCAGAATGCGCGGCTGATCGCCGAGCAGTCGGTCATTCGCCTGCTCGGCTCGATTGCCTCCTCCGCACCCTATCTGACGCGCAAGTTCATCGAACCGCGCTTGATCTTCAGGGAAAACGTCCCGGTGCAGTGAAGCAGGCGGCCTGCAAAAATGCCTGTTGCCGGATTTGTATGATAATTGGCACGGCAAATCTGCACAGCAGCTATGCAAGTTTCTTTGTTGCCGAATCGTTGGGCAACTCGTAGGTTCTGGTTGTCGGCCATCTACTCCTCCCAGATGCGATGCCGACGCTGAATGGGGTGCACCTCCTCCCGCGCCACATTCGAAAATCGAGCCCGCTGCCACCTCCTCCCGGCAGCGGGCTTTTTTCGTTTGGCCGCCGGAGTTTCCATACCGCCTGGGTCAAAGGCGTACGCGGCCCTCCGTCATAGAGCCGTAACCCGCCAACAATCGTGGCGGATCTCAACCGGCGGCAGCGCCCCGGAACGAAACGATCAGCCCTTCGGCCATGCGCACGAACTGGGTGCTCGGACCTTCGGTACCCACGGTCTGCACGCTGACACGCGCGCCCTCGAACAACAGCGACAGCGTATCGGCGAGCAGTTCGGCCTGACCAATGCCGGCATCCCGACATAGCGTCACAAGGCGCGCGCGCTGGGCTTCCTTGAGCTCCTTGATCACCAGCCTGGCCGGATGGTCCGGCTCGGTCAGCTCAGCGGCGGCGTTGGCCATGTCGCAGCCGCGGCCGTCCGCATTGAGCATGGCAGCCGCCTTGCGAACCCAGGCATGCAGTTGGGCAAGCTTGTCACCAGGGAATTCGGCCTCGAATGCTTCCCACATAGCGCCGGCCTTGGCCGCATTGGCGCGCAGGCATTCGACGATCAGTTCGTCCTTGGATTCGAAGTGACGATAGAGCGTCATCTTGTTCGTGCCGGCAGCTTCGGTGATGGCGTCGACGCCGACGCCCTTGATGCCATGCTTGTGGAACATGTCGCGTGCCGTCTCCAGGATCCGATCCCGGGGACGAGAGCGCTCCACGATGCCGTCTGCCATCATGATCTCCTTTCGTTTCCAAAAAACCCTCGGCCACCTCTTGACTAGGGTGTTACCGGTCTGTAACTTCCAGAATGTTACTTACTGGTAACACCTATATCGTCCACCGTCAATAACAAGGCCGTGAACGGCCCTGCCAGACGAGAGGGGCGAGAAACTGCCAATCATGCGGCCTCGGCCGGTGAAGAGATGAAAACGGTTCGCGAGCACGGGCTGCGAATCGACAGACAAGGAGCCGGCCATGCCACAGCGCCGCGATCTTACCATAGATGAAGCCGTCCGGGATCCGATGATCCGGCTGGTCATGAAAGCCGATGGCGTCGACCCGCGCGCCTTCGAGACGATGTTGCGCTCGCTCGCCGATACGCAGCGTGGCGAGGTGCCGTTGCTGCGTTCGCGGGACGGCCTCGGTGACAAGCGCGGCCAAAGGCTGTCCAGGGTTGCCAGCGCCTTCGGGCGGGCAACAGCAGCCGGAGAGGCGTGCGTGTCGTGGTAAACTTTTTCATTCACCGTCCGATCTTCGCCTCGGCGATCGCCATCATCATGGTGCTCGCCGGGTCGATTTGTTATTTCCTGCTGCCCGTCTCGCAGTTTCCCGACATCACGCCGCCGCAGGTCGTGGTCAGCGCCCATTATCCGGGCGCCAGCGCACAAGTGGTGGCCGACACGGTGACGACGCCGCTGGAGCAGCAGATCAACGGCGTGCAGGGCATGACCTACATGTCGTCGACGAGTTCCAATGACGGCTCCTCGACCATCACCATCACCTTCGATGTCGGCTATTCGCTGAGCACCGCCGCCGTCGACGTGCAGAACCGCGTCTCGCAGGCCGCCTCGTCGCTGCCGGCGATCGTCAACCAGGGCGGCGTGACGATCAAGAAGCAGAATCCGAACTTCGTCCTGATCGTCAACCTGACTTCGCCCGACAGTTCGGTCGATCCGGTGGCGCTGAGCAACCTTGCCTATCTGCAGGTGGTCGACCCGCTGAAGCGGCTGCCCGGCGTCGGCGACGTGCAGATCTTCGGCGAGCGGCGCTATTCGATGCGCGTCTGGCTCGATCCCGACAAGCTCGCCAATCTCGGCATCACCGCCGTCGATGTGCAAAACGCCATCGCCGAACAGAACGTCCAGGTGGCGGCCGGCAAGATCGGCCAGTCGCCGGCACCCGCCGGCACCGCCTTCGAGATGCAGGTCAACGCCGTCGGCCGCTTGAGCGATCCCAAGGAATTCGGCGACATCGTCGTGCGCGCCAACACCGATACCGGCTCGCTGGTCAGGCTGCGCGACGTCGCCCGCATCGAACTCGGCGCGCTGCAATATTCGTCGTCTGCCTTCTTCGGTAAAGACCCGACCGTGGTGCTTGCCGTTTACCAGATGCCCGGCTCCAACGCGCTCGATCTGCAGCAGCGCGTCAAGGACAAGATGCAGGAGCTGTCGGGCCGTTTCCCGAAGGGCGTGTCCTATGCGATGCACTACGACACCACCCGTTTCGTCTCGGCGTCGATGCATGACGTGCTGATCACGCTCGGCGAAGCGCTGGTGCTGGTCGTCGCCGTGGTGTTCCTCTTCCTGCAAAGCTGGCGCACGACGATCATCCCGACCATCGCCATTCCGGTGTCGCTGGTGGCGACGCTGGTCGTCATGGAGATGCTCGGCTTCTCGCTCAACATGCTCTCCCTGCTCGGCATGGTGCTGGCGATCGGCCTCGTCGTCGACGACGCCATCGTCGTGGTCGAGAATGTCGAACGACAGCTGGAGGCCGGGCTCAAACCGCTTGCGGCGACCAAGGCCGCAATGACCGAGGTCACCGGCCCGATCATCGCCACCACCGCGGTGCTGATGGCGGTGTTCGTGCCGGTCGCCTTCATTCCCGGCGTCTCCGGCAAGCTCTACAACCAGTTCGCACTGACGGTGGCGATCTCCGTCGGCATCTCCGCCTTCAACTCGCTGACGCTGAGCCCCGCGCTCAGTGCCGCCTTCCTGCGGCATCGCGGCGAAACGCAGTTCGCCCCGTTCCGCTGGTTCAACACCGGCTTCGACAGGCTGTCGCACGCCTATGCCAATGGTGTGCGCATCCTCATCCGTTTGCGCTGGATCATGCTCGGCCTGTTCGCGGCGGGGCTGGTCGCCACCTACTTCGTCTGGCAGCGCCTGCCCTCGACCTTCCTTCCGGTCGAGGACCAGGGCTATTTCTTCGTCGTCATCCAGTTGCCCGACGGCGCATCGCTGGAACGCACCGACGCGGTGGCGCAGAAGGCACGCGACATCCTGCAGGCGACGCCCGGCGTCGACATCGTCGGCTCGATCAGCGGCCTGAACTTCCTGACCAGTGCCGCGCAATCGAATTCGGCGGTCGAATTCGCCATCCTGAAGCCATGGGAGGAGCGGGGCCCCGACCAGAGCGCATCGAAGCTCGTCGCCGATGTGCGCGGCAAGCTGATGCAGATCCCGGAAGCCTTCGCGCTGAGCTTCGATCCGCCGTCGATCCCCGGTATCGGCACGACGGGCGGCTTCGAATTCGTCGTCGAGGATCTGACCGGCCGCGGCAGTTCAGCCCTCAACGATGCGACGCAAGCCGTGATCGCCGAGGCGCGCAAGCAGCCGGAAATCAACCCGCAGCAGCTGTTCTCGCCGTTCTCGACCTCGACGCCACAGTTCAACTACGACCTCGACCGCAGCAAGGCCAAACTGCTCGGCCTCAACCTGCCCGATGTCTTCAACACGCTGCAGATCTATCTCGGCTCGCTCTACGTCAACGACTTCAACCTGTTTGGCCGCACCTTCCGGGTGACCATCCAGGCCGACAAGGATGCACGTGCAGGTGCCGCCGACATTTCGCGGCTCTATGTGCGCAATGCCTCCGGCGGCATGGTGCCGCTCTCGACGCTGGGCAAACTCGTGCCCTTCGTCGGCCCGGAGACCGTGCCGCACTACAACAACAATGCCTCGGCCTCGATCAATGGCGGCGCCGCACCGGGCTTTTCCTCCGGCCAGGCGGTTGCCGCCATGGAACGGGCCGCTGCAACCGCGCTGCCAAGGGATTTCGGTTTCGAATGGACCGGCATCACCTTCCAGGAGCTCAAGGCAGGATCGATCGCGTCCGTCGTCTTCGGCCTCGCCATTGTCTTCGTCTTCCTGATCCTGGCGATGCAGTATGAGAGCTGGGCGATGCCGTTCATGGTGCTGTTGGCGGTGCCACTGGCCCTGTTCGGCGCCTTCGCAGCGTTGTTGCTGCGTGGCATGCAGATCGACGTCTACTCGCAGATCGGCTTCGTCATGCTGATCGGCCTGGCGGCCAAGAATGCGATCCTGATCGTCGAATTCGCAAGGCGACGGCGCGAGGAAGGCCTCAGCATCGTCGACGCGGCGATGGAGGCGGCACGGCTCAGGCTGCGGCCGATCCTGATGACGGCCTTCGCCTTCATCCTCGGCGTGCTGCCGCTGATGTTTGCGACCGGCGCCGGTGCGGCAAGCCGGCAGTCGATCGGCACCACCGTGTTCGGCGGCATGGTCGCGGCGACCATCCTGTCGCTGGTGTTCGTGCCGGTGTTCTACGCGGTCATCGAACAGCTGCGTGAACGCCGCGGCAAAGACGAGCCCACCTCTCAAGACAATGAACCAACTGCTGAGCACGCTTTACCGCCCCTGGCGGAAGCGGCCGAATAAGATTGGAGACTGATCATGCGTAAATGGAAAATCGCGTTGGGAACGGCTGTCGCGCTGGGTGCGATCTCGGTGGCCAGCGTCCACCTGCTCGATATGGGCAATCTCAGCCTCAATGCCGGCACGGCAGGTGCGGCGCCCGCCCCGGCGGCGTTCGTCATGCCGGTGCCGGTGGTCAGCGTCGTCAAGAA
>NZ_RZQE01000012.1:25216-39033 GCF_004022955.1 Mesorhizobium sp. M7A.F.Ca.US.002.01.1.1
GCAGCATCACCTTACAGGCGAGGATTCCCGGCTATCTGCAGGAGCAGACCGCAGCCGACGGCGTCGACGTCCGGCAAGGCGATCTTCTCTACAAGATCTCGCCTGACGACTTCCAGGCGGCGCTCGACCAGGCCAAGGCCCAAGTGCAGCGCGACACGGCGACGCTCGACTATGCCCGCTCGAATCTTGGTCGCGGCACCGAGCTCGCCAAGAGCGGCTACCTCGCCAAGGACGGCTTCGACCAGCGCACCAGCACCTTGCGCGAAGCGCAGGCATCGCTGGCGCTGAACCAGGCGGCGGTCCGCACGGCAGAGCTCAATCTGAGCTACGCTGAAATCCGGGCGCCGTTTGCCGGGCGCCTTGGCCGCAACCAGGCCTCGGTCGGAACGCTGGTCAGCGTCGCCGGCACCGTGCTCAACACGCTGGTGCAGCTCGACCCGATCTACGTCACCTTCAACCCGAGCGAGACGGATCTGACCGAGATCGAGCAAGCCCGTGCGAACGGCCCGATCGAAGTGGATGTCCTGCTCCCCGGCCAGACCGAGGCAAGCCAGAAGGGCGAGCTTACCTTCATCGACAATTCGGTCGACCGCTCGACCGGCACGATCACGGCGCGCGCGACGATCGGCAATGGCAAGTTCACGCTGCTGCCGGGCCAATATGTCCGTGTCCGGCTGCATGTGAGAGAGCAGGCCGATGCGCTGATGGTGCCACAGACGGCGCTGGGCTCAAGCCAGCTCGGCAAATATCTCTATGTCGTCGGCAAGGGCAATACGGTCGACCAGCGGCTGGTTTCGCTCGGACCGACGAGCGGCGATCAGGTCGCCATCCTCAGCGGCGTCGCCGAGGGCGACCAGGTGATTACGGGCAATCTGCAGAAGATCGGCCCCGGAGCGCCCGTATCGCCGATACCGGAAAAGCCGGCCACCTGAACACCCCCGTCAGGATCCGGCTTCAGCGCGGCGCCCCGGCCTTCCCACAGGTCGCGGGCGCCGCTCGACTGAGCAGTTCCACCAGACCGGCAACATCGGCCCGGTCGGCCTTGGCCGGCGGCATGAATGCACAATAGGGGTGCCCGAGGTGCACCGAGACGAGGAGAGCGCAATCAGCCGACCGGCCTCCAGATCGGCGTGCGCCATGACCCGCTGGCCAAGCGCGATGCCCAGGCCGAGCCTTGCCGAGGCGATCGGCGTCGGTGAGCGCGATGCGGTTGCCGCTGCGCACGAACAGCTGCTTGCCGAACCAGGTTTCGAGATTGCGTATCTGCTGGCTGACCGCTGCAGAGGACACGCCGAGTTCAGAGGCGGCCAGAGTGAAGCTGCCGGCACGGGCGGCAACTTCAAAAGTCTTGATCGCATTCAGCGGCGGCAACCGTTCCACAGCGGCTCCATATGACTCGCCAGGGGGAATTTCGAAACGGTCTCAGCAGCGTTGGCCAATCAATTGAGATAGCCTCTTGTTAGATTGTCGACAATCTGCTTGTCTTGCTTTCGGTTTCCTGGGAGTGGCCGAATGGCGAAAGCGGATTTCAGTCCGATCGCGGACACGACGCGACGCGCCGAGATCGTTGCGCTGTTGCGGCGCGCGATCCTGACCGGGCAGCTCGCACCCGGCCAGAAGCTCAACGAACTGCGGATTTCCGAACAGATGCGGGTCAGCCGCGCGCCGCTGCGCGAGGCGATGCGCGAGCTGGTCCAGGAAGGCATCCTGACCAGCATCCCCTATGCCGGCACCTTCGTCATCGAGGTCACAGCCAAGGACATCGACGATGCCTATTCGTTCAACAAGGTGATGGACGAGCTGGCCATCGAGCGGGCGTGGCCGCTGCGTGACCAGCGCTTCTTCGACGAGCTCGATCGGCGCCACGAAGCCGTGAAGCAGGCGACCCGCGCATTGGACACGACACGCCAGATCGAAACCGCGCTGCAACTGCATGGCCTGATCTACGAATGGGCCGACAATTCGGTGCTGCTGGAAACCTGGCAGCGGCTGACCAGCCGGCTGCAGATGTATTTCGCGCTCCACCAGCATGCCCGCAACGAGCCGGTGCCGGCCGAAGACGTTCACGAAACCTATGTGCGGTTGCTGAAGGGCAAGGACATGCGTGCGGCCCAGTGCCATGCCAGGGAGCATATCGATCTCGACTTCGAGGAGTTGCTTGCCTACGCCCGCGGCCTCGAACAACGCCCATCGAGGGGCGCCTGACCCGTTCCCAACACCACAGACAGCGGACAAGACACGTGCAGATCGAGACCATCAAGGCCTACCACGTCATGCAGCCCTTCGTTGACGGGCCATACCGCATGTCGAAGGGGCGCGAGGCCGACGCCTTCGACGCCGTGATCGTGTCCATGACATCAGACAGCGGCATCACCGGCTGGGGCGAGATGGCGCCGCTCGGCAATTTTTACTCGGCCGCCTTCCCCGCCGGCGTTCGCGCCGGCGTGGTCGAGATCGCGCCGCATCTGATCGGCCGCGATCCGCGCGGGCTGGCCAGCATCGGGCGGCTGATGGACACGGTGTTCAAGGGCCATCCCTACATCAAGTCGGCGCTCGACATGGCCTGCTGGGATCTGGCGGCGCGCGCAGCCGACGTGCCGCTGGTCACGCTGCTCGGCGGCAAGGAAAGCGACACCGCGGAACTCTACAAGGTCGTCACGCACGGGAGCGTCGACGCCATGGCCGCGCTGGCCAAGCGCATCGTCAAGGACGGCTTCCACCGGCTGCAGGTCAAGGTCGGCGGCAATGTCCATGACGACATCGAACGCGTCATCGCGGTTGCCTCCTCGGTGCCGAAAGGCACGGTCATCTTCTGCGACGCCAATGCCGGCTGGACTCCCTATCAGGCGCGCCAATTCGCCGATGCCACGCGCGCCATCGACTACACGTTCGAGCAGCCCTGCACCACGATCGATGAAAACATGTCGGTGCGCCGCATGCTCGACAAGCCGATGGTGCTCGACGAATCCGTCACCTCGCTCGAGGCGATGCTGGAAATTCATCGCCTGGGCGCGGCCGACGGGCTGACGCTGAAGATCTCGCGCCTTGGCGGCGTGACGAAGACGCGCCAGATCCGCGACATTGCCGTCGACCTCGGCTTCATGATCACGGTCGAGGACACGGGCGGCGCCGAGATCGACACCGCGGCGATGGCGCATCTGTCGCTGTCGACGCCGGAAGAGCGCCGGCTGCACGCCATCGCCTTCCATGAATGGGTGACGGTGCGCACGGCATCGAACATGCCACCGGTCACCGGCAGCCGCATGGGCATTCCAGACGGGCCGGGTCTCGGCATAGACGTCGTTCCCGATCTGCTCGGCGCGCCGTTCTTCGAGGTCGGGCGCTGAGATGAAAATCCGCAGCATCAAAGCCACGCCGATCAATCTGCGCCTCGAAGCGCCCTATGCCTGGGTGTTCGGCGAACTCGACGGATTTTCACCGACCGTCGTCGAAGTCGAGACCGAGGATGGCCTGGTCGGCCTCGGCGAAGCGCCGACGCCAGCGGCGGCCGCGATCATCAATAATGTCCTGGCGCCGCGGCTGGTCGGGCGCGATGCCTTCGACATCGCCGGCGCCGAGCATGTCTGCCTGCCCTTTTGGACCGGCGTGCAGTCGATCAACGACCGCACGCGCATCATGGCTTTCGGCGCCATCGAGATGGCTTTGTGGGACCTGCGCGGCAAGGCGTGGAACCAGCCGCTCTATCAGTTGCTTGGCGGCGCCGTACGCAAGGATATCCCGTTCACCGACTATTTTTCGCTGCGCGGTGATGGGCCAAATGTGAAGGGCGAGACGACGCCCCAGGAAGTCGCCGACTATTGCGTCGAATTGCACGAGACGCATGGAACGACTTTCTTCGAAGGCAAGTTCTCGACCGAAGATCCGAAAATCTCGCTCAGGATGGTCGAGCTGATCCGCAGAAAACTCGGCGACGATGCGATGATCCGTATCGATTCCAACCAGGCCTATTCGCTCAGCACCGCGCGGCGGCTGGCGCGCCCGCTGGAAGAATTGGGCGTGCGCAACTGGGAGGATCCGGTGGCGACCATCGAGGAGATGCGCGAGTTGCGGCGCCATTGCTCGATCCCGTTCTCGACCCACAACATCGACATTGCGCGCGCCATGGAAACCAAAGTGCCGGACGCCTTCGTCGGCAACCCGACGACGCATGGCGGCATCGGCCGGCTGTTGCGCTTCGTCGGCGCCTGCGAGCATGCCGGGATCGATTTCTGGTGCTACAGCGGCGACAGCGGCATCGGCAGCGCCGCCTATCTGCATCTGTGCGCGGCACTCGGCTGGATCAGGGAGCCGAACCAGTCGCTGTTTCGCATGCTGCCGATGGATGTCACCGAGGAAGGACCGTTTTCGCCGAAAAACAATGTCGTGCGCGTTCCGGAAGGTCCCGGTCTCGGCGTCACCTTGTCGCGCGAAAACCTCGCTGCCTGTCACAGAGACTTTACCGAGAAAGGACCGTGCAACAAGTATCATGACCCGGCAAAGCCCGGAACCTATCGCCGTTTGCCGCTGAACTAGATGACGGCTAGCGGCCAAGACCGACGGCCAGACACGAGAAGCCAACCGCCGCGATTTCGGTCGGGAAGGTTGGACAAAGACGGTGGAAGCCGTGCAGCCACAATCCCGAGCGTCCACGCCACGACTGGATGGACCGGACAAAACCGCATGCTAAAGTTCCGGTAGACAGGCCTCCGGTGCCGGGAAAATGGAGCAATCCACGAAAATTTCGTCAACCATAAGAAATAGGGGAAAGGGTAAAAACCCATGAGCAAGAACCACAGCATTCTCGACCTTATCCGGCGCAATCGCACGCCGCTTGAAAATCACCTGATCGACGGCCTCGTCGACGGCCGTGTCAGCCGCCGCGACTTCGTCCGTCACGGCAGCCTGCTCGGCCTGTCGCTGCCGCTGCTGGGCCGCATAGGCATGGCCGCCGGCCTTGGCGGCATGCCGTCGCTGGCGCGCGCCCAGGGCGCGCCGGGCGCCACCATCCGCGTCGCCAGCAGTGTGCCGGCGGCGACGATCGACCCGGTCAGCATTGCAGACGCCGGCGGCCTGCTGATCATGCAGCAGGTTGCCGAATTCCTTTGCGTCGACGGCCCCGATCTGGTGCTGCAGCCGGCCTTGGCCGAAAGCTGGAAACCGAACGACAACGGCACGGTGTGGACCTTCAAGCTGCGCAAGGGCGTAAAATTCCACAGCGGCGGCGAGATGAAGGCCGACGACGTCGTGGCCAGCATCGACCGCCTTGCCGACCCGGCCAACTCGTCCAATGCGCTGTCGGTGTTCACCGGCATCCTGCAGAAAGGCGCTTCAAAGAAGGTCGACGACTACACGGTGGAATTCCACCTCGATGCGCCGAACGGCAACTTCCCCTACATGCTGTCGTCCGACAACTACAACGCCGTCATCATCCCGGCGAGCTACAAGGGCGACTACGAAAAGAGCTTCGACGGCACCGGGCCGTTCAGAATTGAGAAATACACGGCAAAGGTCGGCGCGTCCTTCGTCCGCAACGAGGACTATTGGGGTCCCAAGGCCTTGCCCGAGCGCACCGAATTCACCTTCTTCACCGACATGCAGCCGCAGATCCTGGCGCTGCAGGGCGGACAGGTCGACATCATCAACCAGATGCCGGTGTTGGCCGGCGTCGCTCTGCTCAACGATCCGAACATCGACATCATCAGCCTGAAGTCGTCGGCCCATCAGCAGCTGCACATGCGCTGCGACGAGGGTCCGTTGAAGGATGCGCGCGTGCGCCGAGCCATTGCGCTCTGCCTCGATCGCGACAAGCTGGCCGCCGGCCTGATGAAGGGACGCTCCGCCCTGGGCAATGACAGCCCGTTCGCCGCCGTCTATCCTTCGACCGATACGAGCGTGCCGCAACGCAAGCAGGATATCGCCCAGGCCAAGCAGCTCATGGAAGCAGCCGGCCTTGGCCAGGGCTTCAAGATAACCCTGACCACCGAACGCTACCTGGAAATCCCCGAATACGCCCAGCTCATCCAGAACTGGGTCAAGGAGATCGGCGTCGAGCTCGACCTCAACATCCTCGACCAGAGCGGCTATTACGGAGACGCGGTGTTCGGCAAGTCGAACTGGCTGGATTCGGTGATGGGCATCACCGACTACGGCCACCGCGGCGTGCCGAACGTCTATCTTGCGGCACCGCTGAAGAGCGAAGGCACCTGGAATGCGGCGCATTTCAAGAACAAGGACTATGACGCGCTGGCGACCAGCTACATCGCAGCACTCGACCTCGAGGCGCAGAAGGCCGACGCCGGCAAGATCCAGAAGCTGTTGCTCGAGGAAACGCCTGTTATTTTCGGCTATTTCTACGACTATCTGACGGCGACGGCGAAGGGCGTGGCCGGCGTACAGCCGACCGCCATGTCGCAGCTGTTCCTCGACAAGGCATCGAAAGCCTGAACTAACTCTTTGTTGGAGCATGACCTTTTCCGAAAACCGGTCCCCACTTTTCGGGATCATGCTCAAAGGGAAAGCCAATCCTCTAACAGCCAGCTCCCGCATGGGGCTGGCTCCACAAGGAGTCTTAGCCATTCTCTCCTTCCTTGCCCGGCGTGTCTCGCTGTCGCTGGTGACGCTGTTCCTGCTCAGCATCATGGTGTTCCTGGGCGGCCAGGTGCTGCCCGGCAATGTCGGGCGCGCCATATTGGGTCCGTTCGCCGACCAGCGCGCGGTCGACGCGCTCAATCACACGCTCGGTGTCGATCGCCCGCTGCTGGCACAGTACTGGGGCTGGATCTCCAATTTCGTCCAGGGCGACATGGGCACGTCCTACATCTTCCGCTCGCCGGTCGCGCCTTTCGTCATCGATGCGCTCGGCAATTCGATGAAGCTGGCGGCGGTCGCCTTCGTGCTGGTGGTACCGATCGGCATCCTCGGCGGCGTCGTCGCCGCGCTCAACCTCAACCGCCCGCTCGACCGCATCATCAGCCTCGGCGGTCTGTCGGTGACGGTGCTGCCGGAATTCGTCACCGGCATCATCCTGATCCTGATCTTTGGTGTCTGGCTGCGCTGGCTGCCGATATCGGCCGCATGGCCGCGCGACGCCGGCTTCTTCACGCAGCTCTACTACCTGATCCTGCCGTCGCTGCCGCTGTTCCTGGTGCTGTTCGGCTACATCGCCCGCATGGCGCGCTCCGGCATGATCGAAGCGCTCGATTCCGACTACACGCGAACGGCCGTGCTGAAGGGCCTGCCCTGGCGCACGGTGATCTGGCGCCATGTGCTGCGCAATGCGCTGCTGCCGACCATCACCGTTATCGCCACGCAGACCGGCTACCTCATCGGCGGCCTTGTCGTCATCGAAACGCTGTTTCGCTACCAGGGCATCGGCTCGCTGATCTTCACTGCCGCGCGCGGCAAGGATTTCCCGATGCTGGAATCCGGCATCCTCACCATCGGCATCGTCTATGCCGTGGCCACTCTTGTCGCCGACTTCCTCTACTCCGTGCTCAATCCGCGCATCCGGCTGGGGTCAGACCAATGAGCACCATCCAGACCACCTCCTCGACACCCGACGACACGCGCCCGCGCGGCCCGCTGGCCGAGGTCTTCTTCTCGCTGCTGCGCTCGCGAACATTCCTTGTCGGTTTCGCCATCGTGCTGTTCTGGGTTGCCTGCGCGCTGTTCGGCGAGCACTTCGCACCCTACGACCCGCTCGCCGACGACATCATCAACGCGCTGGCGCCGCCTTCTTCCGAACACTGGTTCGGCACCGACCAGATCGGCCGCGACGTCTTCTCGCGCGTCATCGTCGGCTCGCGCGACATCCTGACCGTCGCCCCGCTGGCGACCTTGCTGGCGACAGTGGCCGGCACGGCGCTCGGCCTCGTCACCGGCTATTTTCGCGGCCTCGTCGACGATGTCGTCAGCCGAATCCTGGAAGCCTTCATGGCGATCCCGGTGGTCATCGTTGCGTTGCTGGCGATCGTTGCGCTCGGCACCTCGAAGACGACGGTCATCGTCGTCATCGGCTTGAGCTTCGCGCCGATCATCGCGCGCACCGTGCGCTCCGCGGTGCTGGCCGAGCGTGAACTCGACTATGTCGCTGCCGCGCAGCTAAGGCATGAAAGTGCCCTGCATACGATGTTCGTCGAGATCCTGCCCAACGTCATTCCGCCGATCCTGGTCGAAACCACTGTGCGGCTCGGCTATGCCATCTTCGCCGTCGCCACGCTCTCCTTCATGGGTTTCGGCATCCAGCCGCCCTCGCCCGACTGGGGGCTGTCGATCTCCAACAATTACGGCATGATCGGCGGCGGCTTCTGGTGGACGGTGCTGTTCGATGCGCTCGCCATCGCCTCGCTGGTCATCGGCGTCAACCTGGCCGCCGACGGCGTTCACGGAGCGCTCAATGACTAACTCCGCCAAGGCCGAAAACGCACTCGAAGTCACCGATCTTTCGGTTGCCTACCGCGTCGCCGGCCGCAACCGCGCCGTGCTGCGTAACCTCAGCCTCACCATCGGCCAGGGCGAAGCCTATGGCCTGGTCGGCGAATCCGGCTGCGGCAAATCCACCGTGGCGCTTACGGTGGTGCGCTATCTGCCGAGAAACGGTTCTATCACCGGCGGCACGATATCGCTCGACGGCCAGAACGTGATGAAACTCGACGCCGAGGCGCTCAGGCGGGCGCGGGCCGAAAGCGTCTCCATGGTCTATCAGGACCCGGGCAAGGCGCTGAACCCGTCGATCCGCGTCAGCCGTCAGTTGACCGAGATTTTTGAACTCGGCGGCATTTCGGGACAAGCGGCCACCGACCGGGCGATTGCGATGCTGAACCGCGTGCGCATCTCCGACCCCGTCAGCGTCATGCAGCGCTACCCGCACCAGCTTTCCGGCGGCATGCAGCAACGCGTGGCGATTGCCATGGCGCTGGCCAACGATCCCTCGATGCTGATCCTCGACGAGCCGACCACCGGCCTCGATGCGACGGTAGAGGCCGAAGTGCTCGACCTGATCGCACAGCTGCGGCAAGAACTGTCGGCCTCGATCCTGTTTATCAGCCACAACCTCGCCGTCGTCTCCAACATGTGCGACCGCGTCGGCGTGCTCTATGCCGGCATGCTGGTCGAGGAAGGACCGACGGAGGTCGTCTTCAACGACCCGCGCCATCCCTACACCGTAGCCTTGCTGCGCTGCCTGCCGCGCGGGGGCCAGCGCAAGGACCAGGGCCGCCTCGACACCATTCCCGGCTTCCTGCCCGGCATCGGGGTCGACATCAAGGGCTGCGCCTTCGCCGATCGCTGCGCGCTCGCCGACGACCGCTGCCGCAGCGAATTGCCACCACTCTACGATCTGGGCGGCCGGCTGTCGCGCTGCTTTCATCACGACAAGGCGCAGGCGCTGCCGCGCGCGACGCCGAGCGATGTGGCGCCTGTACCAAGGGCGGCGGCAGCGCCGGTGCTGCGCGTCACCGGGCTGAACAAGACCTATGCCAGCCATGGCCATGCACTGCGCGCCGTGAAGGACGTGTCGCTCGACCTGCGGCCTGGCGAAACGCTCGGGCTGGTCGGCGAATCCGGCAGCGGCAAAACGACCTTCGCCAGGCTGCTGCTCGGCCTTGTGCCGCCGGACGCAGGCGGCACGATCGAGCTGGAAGGCAAGGCGCTGGCGCCCAGGCTGGAGAACCGCAGCGACGACCAGATCAAGGCGATGCAGATCGTCTTCCAGAACCCGGACTCCGCACTCAACCGATCGCATTCGATCCGGCATCTGATCGGACGCGCGCTGAAGCGGCTGGCGGGCCTCTCCGGCAAGGCGCTGGAGGCTCGTCTCAACGACCTTATCCGCTCGGTGCGGCTTACGGACCGGCATCTTGCCGTCAAGCCACGCCAGCTGTCCGGCGGCCTGAAGCAGCGCGTCGCCATCGCCCGCGCCTTCGCCGGCGACCCGCGCATCGTCGTCTGCGACGAGCCGACCTCGGCGCTCGACGTCTCGGTGCAGGCGGCCATCCTCAATCTGCTCGCCGACCTGCAGTCGAAGGAAGACGTCAGCTACATCTTCATCTCGCATGATCTGGCCGTGGTGCGTTACCTCTCCGACAAGATCGCCGTGCTCTATCTCGGCCGCATCATGGAGCTCGGACCGTCGGAAGAGGTCTTTTCCGGGCCGCATCATCCCTACACCGAAGCGCTGCTGTCGGCCGTGCCCAAACTCGACCAGACCGAGACGGCGCGCATTCGTCTCGACGGCGAAATCCCGAGCGCCACCAATCCGCCGTCGGGCTGCGTGTTCCACACGCGCTGCCCGCGCAAGATCGGTCCGATCTGCGAACAGCAGGAGCCGCCGCTGAGCGAGGCCCAGCCCGGCCATTCGATCCGCTGCCACATTCCATATGCCGAACTGGCCAGGCTGCAGAGAGCGGCCGTGACCGAGCCGGCATAGCGAGCGTCACCATCACCCGCGTGGCTTGGCCGGTCAGATCTGGCCGGCCATGCTGAGAGCACGGTCGCCTTCCGAAAAGCCCTGCCCTTCGGCCCAGTCTCTGGCCAGCGTGCGCAGGCCTGTGAGCGCGACATCCAGAACATCCGACGAGGCGGGGTTCGAGGGATAGGCGAGGTAGATCGGCCGCTGGAACACCGGCGTATTGTCGATGCGCCGCATCTCGCCGCGCTCGATATGACCGCTGACGGCGCTGAGCGGCAGATAGGCGGCGGCCTGCTGCGACAGGACATGCTGCAGCCCGATGAAGACCAGCCCCGCCGATATGGCCGGCTTGACCATGCCGGCATAGGCGCGGTCGTGCTCGATGCGGAACTCAAGCCCCCAGTCCATCAGGATGTAGTTTTCGGTCCACGGCCTGTTCTGCGCGGCGTGCTGCACCAGCACGACCTGATCGACGGCCAGCGTTTCGTAGACGATGCCGGGATGCGGTCGCGGCAGGTAGAGGATGCAGATGTCGAGCAGGCCTTCCGTCAGCTGGTCGATCGCCGAGTCCGGGAAGCTGCCCTCCAGCCGCAGCGCCACGTTCGGCCGCCTGGCGCGCATCCACTCGACCCATGGCGAGGTGATGCGGTCCCACAGATAGGCAGGCGCGGTCAGCCGCAGCAAGGTCTCGTAGCCATCGGGAACGGCGATGTCCTGCCGCGATTGCTCCCAGGTTCGGGTGATGGAAGAGGCATGTGGCAGGAACTGCCGCCCGGCCGGCGTCAGCGTGACGCCATCGCGGTCGCGCACGAAAAGCCGGCGGCCCAACTGCTCCTCCAGCCCCCTGATCCGTGCGCTGACGGTGGACTGCGCGAGGTTGAGCCGGCTGGCCGCAACGGTGAAGCTGCCATGGGTGGCGACTTCGAGAAAGCTGCGCAGATTTTCAGTGTCCATGCCCACCTCTGCATCGAAAATTTCGATGACCCCTATCAAAAAATATCGCTTTCCGGCGGCAGTCAACAATGAACTAGATGGCCGAACCCCAAGACAAGCGAGGAATCCAGCCATGCCCAAGCATTTCCGGATGATCGACAACGCTCGCAGAACGCTCACTGCAATCGAAAATTCCGCTGTCGACGAATTGCTGGCCGGCAGGATGGACCGCCGCGACTTCCTGCGCCATGGCAGCGTGCTTGGTCTCTCACTGCCGTTCCTGGGCAGCCTTGTCGCGGCCGCCGGCCTCGGCACGCAGCAAGCACGCGCGGAGGGCAAGCCGGGCGGCACGGTGCGCGCCGGCGTGGCGACGCCGGGCGGCGCCATCGATCCCGTCACCTATTATGACAGCGGCAGCTACCAGCTGGTTTTCCAGACCGCCGAATTTCTCTGCATCACGCAGCCGGACCTCACCTTGAAGCCGGTGCTGGCGGAGAGTTGGGCGCCGAACGAGGACGGCAGCGTCTGGACGTTCAAGCTGCGCAAGGGCGTGAAATTCCACAATGGCGAGGATTTCAAGGCCGACGACGTCGTCGCGACCTTCGACCGGCTGGCCGACCCCAACGGCGCTTCCAATGCACTTTCCGTGTTCAAGGGGCTGCTGTCGAAAGGCGGCACCCGGAAGGTCGACGACCACACCGTCGCCTTCCATCTCGATGCGCCGAATGGCAGCTTTCCCTATTCGGTGTCGATCGACAATTACAACGCCGTCATCCTGCCGGCGAGCTACAAGGGCGACTACGAAAAGACGTTCGAAGGAACCGGGCCATTCCGGCTGGAGACCTACACGCCAAAGGTCGGCGCGACCTTCATCCGCAATACCGACTATTGGGGCGAGAAGGCGCTGCCCGACCGGCTCGAATTCAAATTCTACGGCGACGTGCAGCCGCGCATCCTGGCGCTGCAGGCCGGCGAGGTCGACATTCTCGACGCCGTTCCGCTCGATGTAAGCCAGGTGGTGCTGAACAGTCCTGATATCACGGTGCTGCGTGTCGCTTCGACCGCGCACCGGCAGCTTCACATGCGCTGCGACACCGGCCCCTTCACCGACAAGCGCGTGCGCCAGGCGCTGGCGCTGTGCATCGATCGCTCCAAGCTGGTCGACGGGCTGTGCCGCGGCATGGCGGCGACCGGCAATGACAGCCCCTTCGCACCCGCTTTCCCCGCAACCGACAAGACGGTGCCGCAGCGCGTCCAGGATATCGCCAAGGCCAAGCAGTTGCTGGAGGCGGCGGGCCTTGCCAGTGGTTTCGACATCACGCTAACGACGCTGCGCTATTCCGACATTCCCGGCTACGCGCAATTGTTCCAGAATTTCGCCAAGGAAATCGGTGCCCGCATCTCGCTCAACATCGAAGACCAGGACAAATATTACGGCAAGGCGGTGTTCGGCCAGTCGGACTGGCTGGACAGCCCACTTGGCATCACCGACTACGCCCATCGCAGCGTGCCGAACGTCTTCCTGAAGAGCCCGCTGGTCAGCGACGGTCCGTGGAATGCGGCGCATTTCAAGAGCCCGGCCTATGACGGCATGGTCACCAGCTATCTCAAGGCGCTCGATGTCGGCGCGCAACGCGCTGCCGCCTCCGACATCCAGAAACTGCTGCTCGACGAGACGCCTGTCATCTTCAGCTATTTCCCCGATCTGCTGGTGCCGGTGCGCAAGAATGTCAGCGGCTTGCCGCCGATCGCCGCCGGCCTGCTGCTCGATCGCGTGTCCCTGAGCTGATCGTGCCTCAACGCCCGATGACAAAAGAAACAAAACGGGAGACTACCATTCGCAAGCCTCATCTGCGCGGCCGCGGGCCGCATTTTCCCTTGCTCGATACCATCGTGCAGTACGACTTCGAGCCGGGCTACATAGCCTTCACCATGCCGACGCAGAAGCGCCTGCGCGTGCAGGTGGGGTCAATGACCGTGGCCGATACGACCAACGCCTTGGTGTTCTACGAATCCGATCATCTGCCGGTCTACTATTTTCCGATCGGCGACGTTCGCGAGGAGTTCCTGCTGCCGAGCAAGACCACGATAGAGGACCCATTCAAGGGCACAGCCACCCACTATTCGCTCAACACCGGCATCACGCTGGTCGAGGACGCGGCCTGGCGCTATCTCGATCCGGTCAAGGGCTGTCCGCCGATATCGGACTACATGTCGTTCACCTGGAGCAAGATGGGGCACTGGTTCGAGGAGGACGAGGAGATCTTTGTCCACGCCCGCGATCCGTTCCGCCGCGTCGACTGCCTGCCGTCGTCGCGGCGCGTGCAGGTCATCCTCGATGGTGAGCAGGTCGCCGATTCACGCCGCGGCGTGTTCCTGTTCGAGACCGGCCATCCGGTGCGCCACTATCTGCCGATCGCCGACACGCGGCTCGATATGTTCGCGCCCAGCCGCTACATCTCGCGCTGTCCTTACA